>NZ_JBSFXE010000003.1:0-254288 GCF_053595195.1 Kitasatospora sp. NPDC002522 | reverse complement strand
AGTGCTCGCCGCGCTGATCGCCGCGGTCTGCCTGGCCGCCTCCGGGGTCCGGATACCCCCGCGGGCCACCTGGCCCGGCCTCGCCGCCGTCGCCGTGCCGGGCACCCGGGCGCCGACGCGCCCGTGCGGGGCCTACCAGCCGCCGCGGGGCTGCCGGATGATCCGCCGCTTCAGCCGGACCGTGCGGGTGCCGTCCGGATCGAGCCGGAGGCGGTCGAGTTCCCAGTGCCCGTACTCGGCGTGCTCGGTGAGGAGCTGGCGCGCGGCGTTGCGGGTGGTGCCGCGCGGGAGTCGCAGGGACTGGTACTCGTACTCCGGCTGCCGGACCGGCTTGGTAGGGATCAAGGCGTCTCCTCCGCTGCTGTGCTGCCTGCAAGCCTACGGCGCGCCGCAGACAGCCGACCGGTTCGGGCACGGTCGGTCCCCGCGACGGCGACGAGCCTTCCGCCCGGTCGACCTGACCGTCAATCAGTTTTCCCTCCCGGACAGGGATACCCCGTCGGGCCCGATCGGATGCGCGCACCGCCCCGACCACGGGTGCACCGCGGCCCGCCGACCCGGGGCTCCCCGCCCGCGCGCCCCCGGAAATCCACCGGCGACCCCGGAAAATTCCGGGCGCAGAACCACCCGGATCGGACATCGGGGGTGAACTTGCCCGGATTTAGCGGCTGTAGGTGACAACCGCTGTGCGTGTCGGAGCCGTGTGGAGATAGCGTCTGCACCATGTCTGATGCCGCGCAGCTGACCATCACCGAGGTACGGGCCGCCGCAGAGGCGGTCAAGGCCGCCATCGACCGCCACCTGCAGGCCGTCTCCAGCTCCACCGAGCCCGGCGATCCGGTCGTCGTCCACGCCTACGAGGAGCTCGCGGCGGCGGCCATCGCCTACGACCAGATCCTGTACGAGGTCTACGACGAGGTCACCCCGTTCGAGGTCCCGGGCGACGAGTCCGGGACCGGCTACCAGGGTCCCGACCAGCCCGAGGCGATCAGCGTGCTGATCCGCCGCGACTACCTGGTCGCCGATCCCAAGCGCCTGCGGGCCCAGGCCGAGCGGGTCGACGACTCGCTCACCCCGGGCGGCGGCGACGAGGGCGGCGCGGTGACGGCCGCGATCGGGGTGCTGTTCGGGGAGTACGAACCGGACGAGATCGCCGCGCGGGCCGAGGAGTTCGGCCTGGAGGAGGGCGACTCCACGCTCTGGGTCTCGGCCGCCGAACCGGCCGAGCCCGGCGAGTGGCTGCCCGAACCCTTCGACGGCGCCGACCCCGAGCTGCTGATCTGCCGCTTCGACGTCAGCGAGGTCTACGACGACGAGCTCGACGAGCTCTGACCGGCACCGACACGCGGAAGGGCCCGGGAGACCGCCTCCCGGGCCCTTCCGCGCGTCCCGCGGGTCCTGTGTGCCGCTACTGCTCGGTGAGGACCGCCCGCAGCCGGGTGGTCCGCGGCCGGGCGGGCCGCTCGGCGACCGCCTGGGCCAGCGCCGGGCCCGCCGCGTGCACCACCGACAGGTGCCGCTCGGCGCGGCCGAACGCCGAGTACACCCACTGCCGGGTGAGCTGCGCCGCGGCGTCCTCCGGCAGCACCACGACCACCGCGGGCCAGCGCCGGCCGACCGCCTGATGGGCCGTCACCGCCCAGCCGTGCCGCAGCTTCGCCGCCTGCGCCGGGCTCAGCGTCAGGCGCCCGCCGTCCGCCAGCTCGACGTGCAGGCCGCTCGCGTCGCCGTCCAGCACCCGGCCGGGCAGGTTGACGCCCAGCGCGGGGGAGTGCACCACCCGGTCGCCCGGGTCGAAGCCGCCGAACCGGCCCGGGCCGGGGTTCAGCCGGGCCTTGGCGGCCGCGTTCAGCGCCCGGGTGCCGGCCGGGCCGGCGTGGCCGGGCGTGAGCAGCACGGTCTGCTCGGCCGGGATGGACAGCGCCCGCGGGATGGAGTCGGTGAGCAGCTGTACGGCCCGGTGCACCGCCTCGCCGCCGTCCTTGGCGGTGAGGATCACCACCTCCTTGTCCGGGGCGTCCACCGGCAGCAGCTCGCCGATGCCGATCCCGGAGACCAGCTCGCCGATCGGGCCGAAGTCCGGTGTCCGGGACGCCACCGCGGGCCCGGACCTGGCGGCCAGCAGGTCGGCGAAGAACCGGCCGGGACCTGCGGACCACAGGCCGCCCGGGTCGCCGCTGAGCACCAGCCGGGTGCCGTCGGCGAGCGCCTCCAGCAGGGTCGCGGCGGTCTCCACGTCCAGCAGCGGGGCGTCCAGCACCACCAGCAGGTCCAGCGCGAGGGTGCCGTCCGCGGCGCGCGGGACGGCCGTGCCGTACAGCAGTTCGGCGAGGGCGCCGATCCGGCCCGCGGCGGGGGAGCCGTCCGGCAGCAGCCCGGCGAGGGCCTCGCCGCCCTGGCCGGTCCAGGTGGCGCCCCACACCCGCAGGCCCAGCCCCGCGGCGGCGTGCAGCAGCGCGGCCGGCTCGGCCCGGGCGGCCTCGCCGCCGGTGTGCAGGGTGAGGCCGCTGTCGGCCGCCGTGCGGATCAGCTCCTGGGCGGACTTGGACGGCGCGGCGGCGGCGGCCGCCGCCCAGGCGGCGGGGCCGGGCTGGACGGGGGCGAGGAGTTCGGCGGAGCGGTCGTCGGCGGCTGACGGCCCGTCAGCGGCGTCCTCGGAGTCCTCGGCGTCCTCGGCGTCTTCGTCGGGGTGGCCGTCCGCCGGTTCCGTGTCGTCCTCGCCGGGGGCGAAGGTGGAGGCGAGGCGGACCAGGCCCTCGCCGAGGCTCTCCTCGGCCAGCGCCAGCCGCTCCAGGGCCAGCAGGGTGCGGACCGGCGGCTCCTCGTCCTCGTCGTGGCTGCCGGGCGGGAGGGGCAGCTCCTCCTGGAACGGCATCACCCGCCCGTCCTCCAGGACGGCCTGCAGGGCGCCCGCCGGGTCCGGGACGTGCTGGGCGCTCAGCGCCTCGGTGACCTCGCCGAGCTCCTGGGCGGAGTGGCCGCGCAGCGCGGCCTGCTCCAGCAGCCAGGCGACCAGGGCCTGGGCGCGGCGCGGGTCGCCGGGGGTGGCCTCGGCGCCGAGCAGTCCGCGGGCGAAGCCGTCGGCGTGCTCGGGCCGGACGCCCGGCAGCGACAGCACCGCCCACGGGTCCTCGCGCAGCAGCTCGGCCGCGCCCTCGCCGAGTTCGGCGACCGCGACCGGGGCGAGCTGCGCGGGGGCGCCGCCCGCGGCGAGCACCTCCTCGACCGCTGCCCGGGCGGCCCGCCGCTGCGCGTCGTCGGCCGGGCCGCCGCTGCGCGGGGCGGGGGTCGACGGGCCGTCAGCGGGCGCCTGGCCGGCGGGCGGCTGGCCGACCGCGCGGATGGCTTCGGCGAGGGCGGCGACCGTCCCGGCGTGCTGGTCGGCGGCCGGGGTCTCCCCAGGGGTGGTCATGCGGCAGGCTCCTTCGACGGCCGGACGGTTACAGCTCCGTCCAGTCCTGGTCCGGGTAGCGGTGCACCGGGGCCGACACGTCGTCCAGCGCAGCGCGGATCTCACCCGGAAGCGTAAGGGCCTCGACCGACAGCGATGACTGCAGCTGGGCGGCGGTGCGCGCGCCGAGCAGGGTGGCGCAGACGCCGGGGCGGTCGCGGACCCAGGCGAGGGCGACCTTCAGCGGGATGGACGCCAGGCCGTCCGCGGCGGTGGCCAGCGCGTCGACGATCCGCCGGGACGTCTCGCCCAGGTACGGCTGCACCGAGCCGGCCAGGTGCGGCGACGCCCCGCGGGACTCCGGCGGCACGCCGTGCCGGTACTTGCCGGTCAGCACGCCCCGGCCGAGCGGCGAGCAGGCCAGCAGACCGACCCCGGCGTCCAGCGCGGCGGGCAGCGCCTCGCGTTCGATGCCGCGCTGCAGCAGCGAGTACTCCAGCTGTACGGAGGCCAGCGGGCTGCGGCCCGGGGAGGCGTGCTGGCGGGCCGCGGACTTGGCGAGCTGCCAGCCGCTGTACTGGCAGACCCCGACGTACCGGGCGCGGCCCGAGGAGACCGCAAGGTCCAGCGCGTGCAGGGTCTCCTCGGTGGGCGTGGCCGGGTCGTACGCCTGCACCTGCCACAGGTCGACGTGGTCGGTGCCCAGGCGGCGCAGCGAGGCGTCCAGGGCGTTCAGCAGGTGGCCGCGGGAGGCGTCCTGGCGGCGGCCCGCGCCGGTCCGCAGGCCCGCCTTGGTGGCGATGACCAGTTCGGAGCGCGGGATCAGACTGTCCGTCAGCCGGGAGAGCAGGTACTCGGCGCCGCCGTCGGCGTACACGTCGGCGGTGTCGACCAGGGTGCCGCCGGCGTCGACGAAGGCCTTGAGCTGCTCGGCGGCCTCGTGCTCGTCGGTGTCCCGGCCCCAGGTCAGGGTGCCCAGGCCGAGCCGGGAGACCCGCAGGCCCGTCCGGCCGAGCTGTCGCTGTTCCATCGGACCCTCCGTCGGCTGGAAACACGCAGGTCGGGACCGGCGGCCCCCACGTGGACGAAGGGTAGCGGCGAATGGCCCCGCCGCCGGGGACGCCCCGCGCGGCGTCGTGTCGGCCGTCGGAGGGCGTGACGCGGCGCACCACTACCGGCCAGTAGCGTGGCGGGCGGCGGCAGGGCTACGCTCGCCGAACCACCCGACTGGAAGGCTTGGGCAGATGCGACTCGGGATCAATCTCGGCTACTGGGGCCTCGGCATGGACGCCGACAACATCGCGGTCGCCCAGGAGGCCGACCGGCTCGGCTACGCGGTCTGCTGGGCCGCCGAGGCGTACGGCTCGGACGCCGCCACCGTGCTCTCCTACGTGGCCGCGAAGACCGAGCGGATCGACGTCGGCTCGGCGATCTTCCAGATCCCGGCCCGCACCCCCGCGATGACCGCGATGACCGCCGCCACCCTGGACACCCTCTCCGGCGGCCGGTTCCGGCTCGGCCTCGGCGTCTCCGGCCCGCAGGTCTCCGAGGGCTGGTACGGCGTCAAGTTCGACAAGCCGCTGGCCCGCACCCGCGAGTACGTGGAGATCATCCGCAAGGCGATGTCCCGCGAGCGGCTCTCCCACGACGGCGCGCACTGGACCCTGCCGCTGCCCGGCGGGCCCGGCAAGCCGCTCAAGCTGACCGTCCACCCGGTGCGCGAGCACATCCCGCTGTACATCGCCTCGATGGGCCCGAAGAACCTCGAACTCACCGGCGAGATCGCCGACGGCTGGCTCGGCCTGTTCTTCGCCCCCGAGCACGCCGCGCTCTCCGTCGACGCGCTGGCCGCCGGCCGCGCCAAGGCCGGCCGGACGCTGGACGGCTTCGACCTCTGCCCCACCGTCAACATCGCCGTCGGGGACGACGTGGCGGCCGCCGCGAACACGCTGCGCGACTACGCGGCGCTGTACATCGGCGGCATGGGCAGCAAGGAGAAGAACTTCTACAACCAGCTGATGCGGCGGATGGGCTTCGAGCAGGCCGCGGACGAGGTGCAGGAGCGGTACCTGGCCCGCGACAAGGCCGGCGCCGCCGCCGCCGTCCCGCACGACTTCATCGACGCCACCGCCCTGCTCGGCGACACCGCCCGGATCGCCGACCGCATGCACGCCTACGCCGACGCCGGCGTCACCACCCTCACCCTCGCCCCCAGCGGCTTCACCCTCGACGAGCGGATCACCGCCCTGCGCACGGGCGTCGAGGCGCTGGAGCGGGCGGGACTCGCCTGACGATGAGCCTTCCCGGGGTCGGGTTCCGGCCGTTCAGTGGTGCGATCCGCCGAACTGGAAGCTGAGTGGGAAATCCACCCCGCCCGGCCTGACGGCGGTCACTGCTGGCGGGACATGTGGACGTCGTCGAACCCGTCCTGCCGGGCGATCAGGTGGCCGTCGTCGGTGAGGGTGAAGACGATCTTCAGGGCCACGTCGCCGGCGCAGCTCGCGCTGATCGAGGTGGTGGTCTCCAGGACGGTGACCGTGTTGCCGCTGACCGAGGCGAGCTCGTCCACGGCGCCGCAGGGGACGCCGGTGGTCTCCCAGGTGGTGGAGGCGCGGCCGACGTTGGCGCCGGGGTTGCCGGGGGAGAACTGGATCCGGTACTTGCCCTGGGTGTCCTTGTCGACCTGGTGGACGTCGCCCTGCCAGACGCCGAGGAAGGCCGCCGGCACCAGACTGGTCGGGGACGGGCTGGGGGACGGCGAGGGGCTGGGGGTCGGCGAGGGCGACGGGCTGGGGGAGGCCGGCGGCGCGGCAGCGGTGGGTCCGCCGTTGCCCGCGGGGGCGGCGGTGTCGTGGGTGAGCCAGAGCGTGATCCCGCCGGCGGTCGCGGCCACCGCGACGGCCGAGGCGAGGACGATCGGCAGGGTCCGGCGGCCTGACGGGCCGTGCGGTGCGGTCGGCGTGCCGAGCACCACCGGCTGCTCACCCGGCGGCTGTTCACCCGGCGGCTGTTCGGCGGGTGCGGTGCCGTCGGTGACGGTCGGCGGGTGTGCCGGGACCGCGTCGGCGGGCTCGACGTCCAGGGCGAGGAGCTCGACGGCGAGCCGGCCGACCGACTCGGAGACGGCCGTGGGCAGCCAACCGCGCTGGCCGAGCCGGACCGTGCCCGGGCCGGCGGCGGTCAGGCGGCGGCGCAGCTCGGTGGGGTCGGGCCGGTCCTCCGGCTCCTTGGCGAGGCAGTCCAGGATCACCGCGCGCAGCGCGCCGTCCAGCCCGCCGAGGTCGGGCGCCTCGTGCAGCACCCGGTAGAGCAGCACGGCCGCGCTCACGCCCTCACCGAACGGGGCGATCCCGGTGGCGGCGAATGCGAGCACCGCGCCGAGCGAGAAGACGTCGCCCGGCGGCCCGGCCTGGCGGCCGTTGGCCTGCTCCGGGGACATGAAGCCCGGCGAGCCGACCACGTACCCCGAGCGGGTCAGGGCGGTGGCCGCGTCCAGCGCGCGTGCGATGCCGAAGTCGATCAGGCGCGGCCCGTCCAGGGCGAGCAGGATGTTGGACGGTTTGATGTCCCGGTGGACCAGGCCCGTGCCGTGCACGTGCGCCAGCGTCTCGCCCAGCCCCGCGCCGAGCGCCCGGACGACGGCCAGCGGCAGCGGGCCGAACTCGCGGACCGCCTCGCTCAGCGGCGGCCCGGCGACGTACCCGGTGGCGACCCACGGGTGCTCGCCCTCGGTGTCGGCGTCCAGCACCGGCGCCGTCCACTGCCCGCCGACCCGGCGAGCCGCGGCCACCTCCTGGCGGAAGCGGTCGCGGAACTCCTGGTCGGCCGCGTACTCACCGCGGACCAGTTTGACCGCCACGGTCCGCCCGCCCGGGCTGCGACCGAGGTAGACCTCGCCCATGCCGCCCGCGCCCAGCCGCCGCAGCAGCCGGTACTCGCCGACCCGCCGCGGGTCGCCCGGCCCCAACGCGTCCACTGCCCACCCCACTTCGTCCGTCCCCTGCCCAGAAGGTACCGGTAGGGACCGATGGCCGGGGCCGCTGACCCGATGACTGCGCGCTGCGGGCGCAATCTGACGAACCGCGCTCCGGCGTCCGAACCTGCCCAACCGACCGGTCCGCGGCTGTCGGAGCAAGTCCAGACCGTCCACGCCCTCGGGTTGCGCCCGCCGACGACACCGGCGGCGACCCGGGGGCAGTGTCGAAAGGGTGGAGCCGGTCCGCCATGACGGGCCGTCGACACCCGCCAAGGCGCCGACCCCGCCAAGCTCGGCCCCTTCTCCACCCTCACCGCCTCGGCCGGTGCCCCGGCCGGTGCCACCGCCGCCGTGCTGAACGTCACCAGCACCAACTCCCAGGACGACAGCTACCTCACCGTCTGGGCCCACGGCGCCCCCCGCCCCGGCACCAGCAACGTCAACTTCACGGCCGGGAAGACCGTCCCGAACCACGTCGTCACCCCGCTCGGCACCGACGGCAGGTTCGACGTCTTCAACCACGTGGGCAGCACCGACGTCATCGCCGACGTCTTCGGCTACTTCACCAAGCGGTAGCGAAGCGCGCACTCGCGGAGCGGTGGAGTGGACGGCCCGCGATGCGGGCTGAGCCGGCTGCGCTGCGCTCCCCCGGGGGATGACGGTCTGTGGCGGAACGGTGACCCGGCGGGGACGTCGTGCGGGTGGCGGGCAGGCAGGCTGGTGCGCGGCAGTGGCTCCGCGGCGCGCAGGTGTCCTCGACCGGGGATGCCGGGACCGGGCTGCGGGCACAACCCGACAGCGGGAGCGGTCACAGGGGGAAGGGGTCGCGATGGCGGGGTCGAAGCCGGGCGCGGGAGCGTCCTGCTGGAACGGGGGGCCGGGGGGAGTGCCCGCGCTGGTCGGACGGGCGGACGAACTCCGGTCGGGCGCGGCCGCGTTGGAGGGCGGCGGCCTCGTGCTGGCCGGGCCGCGCGGCGTGGGACGGACCCGGCTCGCGCGGGAGCTGGTCGCCGCCGCGCAGCGCCGGGGCGCAGCCGTCGACCGGCTGGTGGCCTCCGCGACCACGACCGCCGTACCGCTCGCCGCGTTCGCCGGCCTGCCCGGCCCGGCCGCGGGCTCCGCGGCCGACCGGCCGCCGCAGACCGTGGGCGAGGCGGTGCTGCGGCTCGCCGAGCGGGCCGAGATCGGGCGACGCCTCCTCGTGGTCGACGACGCCCACCTGCTCGACCACGACTCCGCCCTGGTCATCCGGCACGCCGCCGCCCAGGAGATCGCCGCCGTCCTGCTCACCGTCTGCACCGAGGAACCGGCCCCCGAACCCGTGCGGGCGCTCTGGCGGGACGAGACCCTGCCCCGGATCGACCTGGCACCCCTCCCACGGGACGGCCTCGCGGCCCTGCTCGCCGACGCGCTGGGCGCACCGGTCGACGGCGACACCCTGGACCGGATGCACCGGCTCTGCGACGGCGACCTCGTCACGCTGCGCGAACTGGTCCACGACGCCGTCCGCGACGGCACGCTGGAACGCTGCGGCGCGGCCTGGTCCTGGCGCGGCACCGTCACGCCCGACTCCCGCCTCGGCGAGCTGGTCACGGCCCGGCTCGCCGGACTCGACCCGGCCACCCGCACCGTCCTCGAACTGCTCGCCCACGGCGAGACGCTCGGCGCCCGGCTGCTTCAGGACCTGGTGCCCGACGCCGACCTGGTCGCCCTGGAAGGCCGCCGGCTGATCCGGGTCGACGCGGCGGACCGGCGCCGCGAGGTACGGCTGCGCCGCCCGCTCGACGCCGAGCTGCTGCGCGCCGCCACCCCGCGCCTGCGCGCCGACCAGATCTGCCGCACCCTCATCGACGCCGTCCGGGCCAAGGGCGCCCGCCGTGCCACCGACCCGCTCGCCATCGCCGGCTGGCAGCTCACGGTCGGCGACGGCGGCGCCGACGTCGACCCGGCGTTCTGGCTCGCCGCCGCGCAGCGCGAGCTGACCGGCGCGGACCCGCTGCGCGCCGAACGGCTCGCCCGCGCCGCCGTCCGGGCCGCACCCGACTCGCTCGCGGCCGGCCTGCTGCTCGGCGAGACGCTCGGACGGCAGGGCCGCACCGCCGAGGCCGCGCAGGTACTCGCCCGCCTCGACCCGCTGGTCGGATCCGACACCGAACGGGTCCGGCTGGCCCGGGCCCGGGCCACCGCGGCGTGCTGGGGACGCGGCGAGCCCGCCGCCGCGGTGGCCGTCCTGCTCGCGGCCGAGCGGCAGGTCGCGTCCGCGGACCACCGCCAGGAGCTCCAGGCGCTGCGCGCCGCCGTCGAGTACGGCGCCGGCCGGGCCCCGGAGGCCGTCGCCGCCGCCGAGGAGGTGCTCGCCGCGCCGTCCGGCCCGGCCAGCCGGATCCGGATGCACCGCACCGCCGTCGCCGCGCTGGCCGTCACCGGGCGTATCCAGCAGGCCCTGACGGAGGGCGAGCGGTGCCTCGCCCTGGTGAACGCCCACGGCGACCTCCCACCCGACCTCCCCGACGGACCCGAGGCGGCCGCCGACCTGGCGCTCGCCGTGGCGGCCGCGCTGCGCGCCGCGTCCCGGCTGGCCGAGGCCCGGCGACTGGCCCGGCAGACCTACCTGGAGACCAGCCACCGCGGCCTGCGGGTCACGGTCGGCGCCGCCGCCCAACTGCTCGGTCTGATCGCCCTCGACGCGGGCCGGGTGATCGAGGCCAGGGGCTGGCTGGAGGAGGCGGTCACCCTGCTCGACAGCTCGGAGCGGACCGGCTGCGCCGGCCTCGCCTGGTCGACCCTCGCCCGCACGCTCGCCCTCACCCCGGACCCGGAGCACCGGCGGCCGATGGCGGCCGAGGCGGCCGCCGCGCAGGAGGCCGCCGAGCAGGCCGAGCACCCGGCCCGACGCGCCTGGGTCCTCCAGGTCGAGCTGGGCCGGGCCTGGGTGGCCGCCGCCCACGGCCGGACCGCCGACGCCCGCCGGCTCGCCCTCGACACCGCCGACACCGCCACCGCCCAGGGCCTGCACACCATCGCGCTGACCGCCGCGCACGACGCGCTGCGGCTCGGCGCGGACCGGGCCGCCCGGACCCGGCTGGAGGCGGCGGCCGCCCTGGCGGCCGGCCCGCTGGCCGACGCCTGCCTGGCGCACGCGGCCGCCCGCGACAGCGGCGACGGCCACCGCCTGGACGCCGTCTCCCGGCTCTTCGCCGCCCTCGGCGCCCGGCTGCTGGCGGCCGAGACCGCGACCGAGGCCGCCGACGCCCACCGGCGGCAGGGATCGCCCGCCCGGGCCACCGCGTCCGGTTCGGCCGCCGCCGGCCACCTGGTGGCGTGTCAGGGCGCGCTCAGCCCGGTGATCGCCGAGCGCACCGTCGCCACCGGCCTGACCCCGCGCGAGCACGAGGTGGTGCGGCTGGCCGCGGCCGGACGCTCCAACCGGGAGATCGCCGAACTGCTCGGCTCCTCGGTCCGCACCGTCGAATCCCACCTCGCGCACGCCTACGGCAAGCTCGGCATCACCCGCCGCGATCAACTCGTCGACCTGTGTGGGTAGTTGTCCCGACCTGCGTAGTGCTCCGGGGCGGGCTCCGTAGTCCATTACGGATGCCGAGCCGGGCGCGGGCCCCGACAATTCACGCAACGAAAGCCGCGGCACGGTCCGCGGTGTCCACAGGCTGCCGGGTCCGTGCGGCGATCCGGCGGCCCGTCATCGGGGGGTGCCGGTGGATCGTGTCCGGGTATCGGTCTTCGCGACGGATCCCATCTCGCAGGCCGGCGTCGCCGGCCAACTCAAGGTACGCCCGGAACTCCGGGTCCTCACCGACGCCGGCCGGGCCGAGGCGGACGTCGTGGTCGCCGTGGTCGACAACACCCGGGAGGAGGGCGTCCGGGCGCTGCGCCAGGTCCGGCAGGCCGGCCTCGCGGCCCGGATCGTCCTGGTGGCCGCCGAGGTCGACGCGGCGGACCTCGGTACGGCGATCGAGTGCGGAGCGGTCGGGATCGTCCGGCGCTCCGAGGCCACCCCGGACCGGCTGGTGGAGGCCATCACCGCCGCCGCCCGCGGCGACGGAACCGTGCCGGCCGACCTGCTCGGCCGGCTGCTCGAACAGGTCGGCCGCCTGCAGCGGCAGGTGCTCAACCCGCGCGGACTGGCCTTCACCGGCCTCGCCCAGCGTGAGGTCGCCGTCCTGCGCCTGGTCGCCGACGGTCACGACACGGCCGAGATCGCCCGGACGCTGTCGTACTCCGAACGGACCGTCAAGAACATCCTGCACGACGTCATGGTCCGGCTGCAGTTGCGCAACCGGCCCCACGCGGTGGCGTACGCGCTGCGCGAAGGCCTCATCTGAGTTCCCTGCCAAGGGACTTGACGCTTCATCGGCGGAACACCAGGTGGCTGCCGGCGGTCGGTTCCATGCCCGCCGTGTCCACCACCAGGTCGGCGGAGGTGAGCACCGTGCCCGGCGCGGTGCTCGCCGTCGCGACCAGCTTCCGGGCACCGACCAGGTCGTGCGGCATCGCCATGCACCAGGCGTCGACGCTGCCGTCCGGCCCGGCCGTGACCTCGGTCTCGCCGATCAGCGCGCCGCCGTCCGGCGTCTGCCAGCTCAGCACCAGCTGCTGACCCGGGGCGAACCCCTGTCCGGTGGCGTGGGTGAGCAGGCCCGGGACGAGGACGTCCGGATCGACCGTCAGCGAGGCGCCGGCCGCGGGCGGGCAGCCGTCGACGGTGAGTTGGGCGGTGGCCGTGGTCGGGATCGCGCCGTCCGCGGTGGCCGTCACCTGGTGCGGGCCGCAGTCCAGGCCGGCCACCGGCAGCTTCGCGGTGAAACCGCCCTGACCGTCGGTGGCGGCCGCGGGCCCGGCCGCCCCGTCGATCGCGAGCCGCACCCGCACGTTCGGTGGGAACTCCTGCCCCGACACGACCGTGCCGGTCGGCTCGGCGGACTTGGCGACGGTGGCCGGGTCGAGCACGATCCGCCCGCAGCGGACCGTGATCGTGGAGTCCGCGGTCACCGGGCCGGCCGCGATCTGCTGGACGGCCCTGACCTGGTGCGGACCGCAGGACGGGGCGGCCCTGAAGGCCAGGGCGTCGCCGGAGGTCACCTGTTGCGCCACGCCGTCCAGCAGGATCTGCACCCGGGAGCTGCCCTCGCCGCTGTCGAAGCCCTGGACCGTGAGGAAGAACCAGGAGGGCAGGTCGCCCGGGTAGACCACGCCGGGCTTCACCCCGAGCGTGGGACACAGCACGGTCAGCCGGGTGGAGGCGAGCGGCTGCCGGAGGGAGCCGACGGTGACGGTGTTGGTGCCGCAGACGCCCGTCGCGTGCAGCGTCGTCGACCCGGACTTCCCGTTGCCCGGGTAGGAGAGCGTCATCGGCCCGATGTCCACGCCGTTCAGGTACACCCGCGCCGTGCTGCCCTCCGGCTCCGGCACCCCGCCGCTCTCGTACAGGCTGACGGTCACTCCGCTCAGATCGGTGCCGACGAGCATGTACGGGTTCGGGACCAGGGAGTAGACCGGCCCCGCGGCGACCGCGGACGCCGACGGCCCCGACAGCGGGCCCGCCAGGGCGAGGGCGAGGGCCAGCGCCGCCCCCCGGCCCGGCCTGAGCCGCACCGCGGTCAGAACGCCGTGGTGGCGTCGGTGCCGTTGACCAGCACTGCGGGCGTGCACGGTGCGCCTCCGGGGTTCTCGCAGCCGATCTTGAGCTGCAGGGTCTGCCCCGCCGCCACCGCGATCGGGGTCACGAACGGCAGGTCGTAGTCGCGGAAGTTGTTCAACCTGGTGTTGAGCAGCACCTTGCCGCCCACACTGATGGTCAGCGACCCCTTGTCGCCCGCCGGGTTCTGCAACACCAGGTCGGTGATGGAGAGTTGGTGCTTCGCGGCGGCGGTGACGCTGGTGGTGTGACTGTCCAGCTCGACCGCGAGCGGCACCGGCGGCGGAAGCGCGATCACCGGCGAGGGCGAAGGCGCGGAGGATGACGACGCGCCGCTGCTCGGCGACGGACTCGTCCCGGTGCCCTTGCCGGACCCGGAACCGGATCCAGACCCGGCGCCACCACCGGAACCCTGCTGGGCGCTCTGCAGCGCCTTGTTGAGCTCCTGGTGGGCCGCCTCGGCACCGGCGTCGGTCGCCGCGCTCTTGACCACGGGGCTCAGCACGGTGAACCAGAGCACCGCCAGCGCGACGGCTGCGGCGGCCAGCGCCAGCAGGGCCTTCGGCAGCCACCGCGGCAGCACCGCCTCCTGCAGCAGCGTGCCGCGCATCGCCACCGGCGCGGCCCCGGGCGGCTGGGCGAGGACCTGGAACCGGTGCGTCTGCGACGCACCGGTCCAGAACCGGTGCCGGCCACGCACCCGGACCTTGGCGAACACGGCGCTGTCGGGGCCGACTTCGAGCTCCGGCGGGTCGCACACCACGTCCACGACGTCGTCCTCGTCGCGCCCGATCAGCTGGACCACCACGGGTGCGTTGCCCAGGTTGTCCACCGCGACCCGGTGCCGGCTGGTGCGCCGCCCGCGGGCCCGGCCGGTGCGCGGCGACAGCTCGGCCTGCACGACCGGCAGGGCGCCGACGTCGACCGCACCCTCCTCGACCACGGACCCGGCCGGGTCCTCGGCGGAACGCACCCGGACCGCGTACACCACCCGTCCCAGCGGCACCGCCGAACCGGGCGGCGGCCGGAACAGCACCCGCGCGGTACCGCTCTGCCCCGGGAAGAGCGACAGGGACTCCGGCTCGCAGGAGGCCCACGCCCCCGCCGGGCCGAGCACTTCGAGGGTGAAGGAATCGACGACGGGACCGGTGTTGGTGACGGAGATCTCCGCCGTGGCCTCGCTGCCCGGCAGAACCGGCACGGAGGCAGGTGTCAACGCTGCATTGGCTCCCACGCTGATGGACGGTAGGCCCGGGCGAGCCGACCGGGGCAGAGTGCGCCGGGCAGCCCTCGGGGCCGTCGGGACGGTCCGTCCGGCTGCCCTTGCGGGCAACGCGAGCCCCCCGGCGAACTGCGCGAACGACTCTGGCCCGCGGCCGCCCGCCGCTGAAGGCTGGGCGCCGAACACTGGGAGCCCGCCGGCCGTAGCGCGTACAGGAGATGCCGATGCCCGACGACACCGCAGACCCCGGCCCGTTCGACGACCCGCACGCCCACCCCGGGGTCGGCCCCGAATCGCCGCCCGGCCCGGACGTGGGCCTCACACCCCGCGTCGACTCGGCCGGCCACGTGAGCGTCACCGTCACCACGCCGTGGGGCGACACCTCGAACAGCGACGAGTGGCACCTGCCCGACGGCGGCACCCCGGACGGCACCACGCCGTTCGACCCGGAGCACAACCCGCTGGACCGGGCGATCCAACAGGCCACCCACCCCGACCCGTTCCACCTCGATCCGTTCCATCTCGCCCCCGACCCCGACCCGTTCCACCTCAACCCCGACCCGTTCCACCTCGACCCGCTGCTGCTGCCGTCCGACCTGCCGGGCGAGCAGCCCGGCGCGCCGGACCTGGCACCGGACCCGGCGGAGCCTGGGGAGGCCATGTACGCGAGCGAGGACAGCGGATACGACGGCGGCGGGTACGGGGACGGTGCCTACGGGGACGGCGGGTACGGGGACGGCGGGTACGGCGACGGGGGCATGACGGGCTGAGCGCCGGACTTCCGGCTTCCCGAAAGGGCAGCCGGAAGGGGAACTTCGGCCGCCTGGCAGTCCGTTCCGCTGCGCCGGCTTCCGCCGCATGCTCGACGGTGTGATCTACGAGACGGACCAGGCGATCGCCGCCACGGCGAAGGCCAGAGCGCTGGCGGGCTCGCCGATCGGCATCGCCTTCGATCCGCCCAACCGGCCGTGGATCCAGGGCCTCAAGGGACCGACGGTGAACTTCTTCCTCTTCGACATCAAGGAGAACACCGGCCGACGCGACGTCATGTTCGAAGAGGTCCGGAACCCCGACGGCGTGCTGACCGGGCGTCAGAAACCCCCGGCACGCTTCGACCTGCACTACACGGCGACCGTGTGGGCGGCGCCGAACGTCCTGGTCGAGCACCGGATCCTGGCGGCCGTACTGAAGTGCTTCAGCTCGCTGACGGCCCTTCCCCGCGAGCTGCTGCCGCCCGGACTGGCCGAACTCCCCTACGAGGTACTGGTGTCGGTCGACAGCGGCCACAAGCGAGGAATGTTCCTGAACCTGGGCGGCGAGCTCAAGGGCGGCTTCGAGTTCTCGGTCACGGTACCGCTGGCCCCGCCCACCGTCCTGCCGCTCGCCGCCCCGGTGCGCCGGGAGCCCGAACTGCGGATGGCGCCGGTGCCCGGCGCCGACCGGTCCCGTGCCGTCTCCGCCACCGAGACCGCGGGCGCCCGGCCGGCGGCCCAACCGCAGCCCCCCGTACCTGGAGGAAGCACGCCATGAGCGACGAAGACGACAGCATTCTCGGCGGGATCGAGCACCTGATTCCCGGCGTGGACACGGTGCGCGAGGTCGTGAGGAAGGTCGAGGAGGGCATCGACGCGGTCCGTGAGGTCGTGGACCCGGCGCTCGGGCTCGGCCACGGTGACCACGGCGGGGGAGACCACCCGGCCGCGGGCGGGGGCGGGGGCGGCACCACGATCAACGCCGCACCCGGCAGCACCGTCATCGTGAACGACAGCCACAACACCTCGGACAGTCACAACGACAGTCACAACACGGCCGACAGCCACAACGACAGCCACAACACCGCTGACAGTCACAACACCTCGGACAGCCACAACACGGCCGACAGCCACAACACGTCGGACAGTCACAACGACAGCCACAACGACAGTCACAACGACAGCCACAACCGCTCGGACAGTGACAGCCACAACGACAGTCACAACACGGCCGACAGCCACAACCTGTCGACGTCCGACAGCCACAACACGTCGACGAGCGACAGTCACAACCTGTCGACGTCTGACAGTCACAACACCTCGGTCAGCCACACCAGCGGCGGCAGCCACCACGGCTCGCCCGGGCACCAGCCGCCCGGGGGTCATCACGGGGGTGGTGAGCCCGGTGGTGGTGGGGGTCTTCCGGCGGGTGGCCACGGGGACGGGCACGGCAATGTGATCTTCGAGGGGACGGTCATCATCGAGGGCGGGAACAACGTCTTCGGCGGCGACCACAACAGCAACCTGCTGGAGAGCGCCGAGCTGTTCGACGTCGGTGGCGGCGACCACGGTGGGGACGCCTTCGGTCTCGAACCGGGCCACGACGCGTTCGCGTTCGCCGGCGACGACCCGCTGCTCGGCGGTCCCGTCGTCGAGAGCTTCGCCGACGGCGGGGCCATCGTCGACCAGCCCGGGTCGTCGGAGGTCGTCCCCGAGGCGGGTGGCGGCGCGGAGCCCGTCCCGGTCGAGGCGGACCCGTACCTCGACTACCAGCCCGACGCGTCGATGGAGGGCTGATCGCCGTGCCCAACTACCAATCGCCCGGCGTCTACGTCCAGGAGCTGGAGGCCGGGGTCCGGCCGATCGAGGGCGTCGGGACGGCGGTCGCCGCGTTCGTCGGCCTCGCCTCGGACGGACCGCTGCACCAGCCCACCCTGGTCACCAACTGGTCCCAGTTCACGGACACCTTCGGCGAGCCGGTCCCGGGGTCGTACCTCGCGCACGCCGTCTACGGCTACTTCCTCAACGGCGGTGGCCAGGCCTACGTGGTGCGGATCGGCAGCCCCGTGCTCGACGCCGGCCGGCCGGAGCCGCCGCGGGCCGAGCTGCCGGCGGCCACGGACCTGGCGGTGGCCGCGTACACGGTCACCGCCGTCAGCGCCGAGGCCGCGTCCGGGGCGATCACGGTCGAGGTCGCCGACCCGCCGGAGGGATCGCCCGAGGACAGCTTCCGGCTGGTGGTCCGCGGAGGCGGCCGCGAGGAGGTGTACGAAGCGGTCGGCACCCGGCGGGGCCGGCAGAACGTGGTCACGCAGGTGAACGCCGCCTCGCAGCTCGTCCGGTTGGCCGAGAGCGCCGCGGAGCCGTCCCGGCGGCGGCCCGCCAACGCGACCGTGGCGCTCACCGCGCCGGTCGCGCAGCAGGTCGCGCCGCGGGCCCGGGACTACGTCGGCGACTCCGCCGACCGGACCGGCTTCGGCGGCCTGGAGTCGATCGAGACCATCACCATGGTGTGCGTCCCCGACCTGATGGCCGCCTACCGGGCCGGGCTGATCGACCGCGAGGGCGTGCGCGCCGTCCAGACCGGCATGATCGACCACTGCGAGCTGATGGGCAACCGGATGGCGGTCCTCGACCCACTGCCCGACCTGACGCCGCAGCAGGTCCACGACTGGCGGATGCACGAGGCCGGCTACGACTCCAGGTTCGCCGCGCTGTACTGGCCGTGGATCAAGGTGCACGACCCGGTCTCGGGTGCCACCACGCCGATCCCGCCGTGCGGCCACGTGGCCGGGGTGTGGGCGCGCAACGACGCCACCCGCGGCGTGCACAAGGCGCCCGCCAACGAGGTGGTGCGCGGCGTCCTCGGCCTGCAGAGCGACCTTACCCGCGCCGAGCACGACCTGCTGAACCCGGTCGGGATCAACTGCGTCCGCGCCTTCCCGGGCCGCGGCATCCGGATCTGGGGCGGGCGGACGCTCTCCAGCGACCCGAGCTGGCGGTACGTCAACGTCCGCCGCCTGTACAACTACGTCGAGTCCTCGCTGCTCACCGGCACCCAGTGGGTGGTCTTCGAACCGAACGACAAGGACCTGTGGGAACGGGTGATCCGGACCGTCCGCTCGTTCCTGTTCCGGGTCTGGCAGGACGGCGCGCTCTTCGGCGACACGGTGGACCAGGCCTTCTACGTCCGCTGCGACGACGAACTCAACCCCAGCGAGGTGATCGAGGCGGGCCAACTCGTCTGCGAGATCGGCCTCGCGGTGGTCAAGCCCGCCGAGTTCGTCGTGTTCCGCCTGGCCCAACTGCCCACCGGCACCGCGCTCAGCGAGTAGCCGCGAGACACACCGAGATACGGAGACCGCACCATGCCCTCGCTCGTGGACCCGCTCGCCAACTACTGCTTCGCCATCGAGATCCACGGGATGGCCATCGCCCAGTTCAAGGAGATCTCCGGGATCGGCATGTCCATCGGAGTGATCGAGAACCGGCAGAACCAGCTGAAGCAGCAGCCCGTCCTCCAGAAGCTCCCCGGCACCGTGAAGTACGACGACATCCACCTCTCCCGGGGCAAGGTCAGCGACAAGGAGTTCTGGAACTGGATCAAGCAGGTGAAGGAGGGTCACATCAGCCAGGCCCGCAAGGACGGCTCCATCATCCTCCTCGACTTCGACTTCGCCAGCGAGATCCACCGGATCAACTTCTTCGGCGCCTGGCCGATCCGGGTCGAGATCGGCAAGCTGACCGCGGGCGGCGAACAGGTGCTGCTGGAGACCGTGGTGCTCGCCGTGGAGCGGATCGAGGTCGCCTGATGCCGGCCCCGTACGACGGAGCGGTCGAGGCGATCCGGACCGAGTTCGCGTTCACGCTGCCGGTCGGCTACCTGGACGACGAAGGGGTGCCCCACCGGGAGGGCCGGATGCGCCTCGCCACCGCCCGCGACGAGATCATGCCGCTCCGGGACCCGCGGGTGCAGGCCAACGAGGCGTACCTCACCGTGATCCTGCTCAGCCGGGTGATCACCGAGCTGGGCACGCTCACCACCATCAACCCCGCCGTCGTCGAGGGGATGTTCGCTGCCGACCTGGCCTTCCTGCAGGACCTCTACCGCCGGATCAACGCCGAGGGCCACACCAGGGTCGCGGTGTCGTGCCCGGAGTGCTCGCACCACTTCGCCGCCGACCTGTCGGGCGCCGGGAGCCGCAAGGGGGGATCGTGACGTACGGCACGCAGCAGCTGCTCGAGGAAGTGTCGTACGTCGCTTACCACTTCCACTGGCCGATGGCCGAAATCCTCGACCTCGAGCATCCGCTGCGCCGCGAGTTCGTCGCGCAGATCGGCACCATCAACGAACGGCTGAACGAGCAGTCGGCCGCGGCTTCCGGCGCGTTCGGCGAGTCCGCGGCCGAGGTCGCGCAGCGGCCGCGACTCGACCTGCCCCCGGGCTGGTGACGGATGCGCTGGCCGTTCCGCCGTCCCGTCGCCCCAGCCGCTGCTGCTCCCGGTTCGGCAGCCCGCTCCGGGGCCGTGCCACGTCCGGTCGACGCCTGGCGCGACCTCGGCGCGTCCAGCGCGGTGCTCGGCACGGTCGCCACGGCGGGCAGCGCGACGTTCGCGCGGACGCTGCCCAGTCGTTGGCAACTTCCCACCATGGTCGGGAGATTGGGGCATGAGGTGCGCCCGGACGCGCCCGGCGGGCAGCTCTCGGCGATGGCCGCGCCGCTCGCGGCGGTCGACGCGACGTCGGGTGACGCGACGCCGTCGGGCGCGGCCGGGTTGCTCTGGCGTACGGCGGTGGCCCCGCTCGGCGGCCCTGCGGGCGAGTGGCCGAGCGGCGCGCCTGACGCACGCCCGGTTGCCCGTTCCGCCGAGTCGCCGGGCGACGGTGGCGCGCGGCCGTCGTCCCGGATGGTCGAACGGCTCCTCGGCGGCGGGTGGTTGCCCGGCCGCCGTGACGCGGGCTCGTCGGGCCGCTCGGCCGAAGGCATTCCTGGTGGCGGTGACACGGGCCCGACGGGCCGGGCCATCGGTGGTGCGTGGCTGCCCGGCGACCGTGACGCCCGTCCGTCGGGCCGCACCGCCGAACGTCTTCTCGGCGACGACGGCGGACTTGTGACGACACCTCAGGCCGGGTCGGCTGATGTGCCCCGAGCGGGGGAGCCGTCGCCACTGCTCCTGGCACCCCTGCTCGGGCGCGGCTACGACGCCCGGGTGGCCCGAGCGGCGGCCGACCTGACCGCCGTGCCGGCTGTACTGCGCGGCCTCGGCACGCCGGACGCCGCGCCGCCGAGCGCTCCCAGGACCGGCCCGCAGCCGGGGGAGGGCGAGGCCACGGCCGGGCACGCGGGCATCTCGCTGCTGTCAGCCGTGCTCGGCGCGCCCGATCCCCAGCCCGTCGCCGACCCGGCCCTCACCGGGGGAACGGCCCCAACTGGTGTGTCGGCATCGGCTGTTGGGATGGCCCCGACCGTTGGGATGGTCCCGACCGTTGGGGCACCGTCGACCGATGGGGTGGCGCCGACCGAGGGGGCGGCCTCGACCGGCCTCTCGGCCGCTGCCGCAGCTGCTGCCGGTCGTCTTCCCGAGGTACCCGCCTCGCTGTTCGGGCCGTCGGCTTCCGGTCCGGCGTCGCTCGGCCGTGGCGTCGTCCGCCGCCGCTCCCGGCTGGGGCCGCCCCTCGCCGGGCCGACCGCACCCCAGCCGGCGAATGCCATCGATCCGCCGCCACCCTGGCCGATCGCCGCCCCCACGACTGACGGCACGTCCGACCGCACGTCGTCCACGGGCGTGCCGTCGCTCGGCGAGGCTGCCTCGGACGAGTGGAACGTGAGGACCGCGGTGTCCGCTGACCCGGACGACTCCCCTCGCGGGCAAGGCGTTCAGCCGTCCACCGCCGATCAGGCCATCCGACGCGTCCGGCGGACGGTGCCGCCGGACCGGACCGGCGGAGGTGCGGTGGCCGCCCTCCCCGCGCCAACTCCCGTACCACCGGGCGCATCCCCCGTTCCGGCCGCGCCGACCGCATCCCCCGTGGCGCCTGAAGCACCGGCCCCGTCCTTCGCGCCGGAACCCCCCGCTCGTCCGGTCGCCGTCCGGCCCGTCGCGGCGTCGGTGCTGCCGATCACCCGGCTGCTGCCGAACCTCGGCGAGTCCGTCTCCCGCCCGCCGTCCCTCCCGTCCACCGAACCGGCCGCTCCGGGTTCCGGCCACGGGCCCCAACGGCCGTCCGCGGTAGCCCCGTTGGTGTCCCTGCGCCCGATCCTGCCGACCGCCAGCACCGTGCGGCCCGCGCCCGCCAGCCCGATCGCCCCGCTCGACGCCGCCGCCCCGCCCGACGCCGCCGAGCCGGGCGAACCCGCCGACCCGACCGAGTCGTCGTTCGCCCCGGCACCGGCCGGGTGGGCGCCGGCCCTGCCCGTCGCCCCGACCGCCGCCCTTCCCCTCGCCCGGCCGTTCGCGGTGCTCGCGGCAGCCTCGCCGCCCCCGACAGCCTCGCCGCGCCCGGCACCGCCGAGCCTCCCGGCACCGCCGCTCGACGCGACCGCCGATGCCCGCTCCGCCGTCACCTCGGCCGCAGGCCACCCACCCTCCGCCGCGCCCGTCCGGACGACGCCCACCGCTCATCAGGCCGTCGGCCCGCCGGCCCCCGCCCCACCGGCACCCGTTCCGCAGCCCGTCCGCGCTCCTCTCGTCGTCCCGGTGCGGTCCGACGAGGCGGAGTTGGACCGGCTGGCGGCCCGGCTGCACGCGCGGCTCGCCGGTCACCTCGCGGCCGACCTCCTGGTCGGCCGCGAACGCGCGCACCTGCTCACCGACCTGTACTGACCGATCCGGAGGGACCATGGAACTCGAGCCCGGCCTCGCCCTGAACTTCGGGGTCCGTGTCGACGGTGTCGAAGTCGCCACCTTCTCCGGCATCTCCGGGATGGAGGCGTCCTACGAGGAGTTCGAGTGGCCGGAGGGGGGCGACAACTCGACCGTGGTCAGGCTGCCGGGCCGGCTCTCCTGCCGCCCGGTGCAGCTCCACCGCAACGTGGACGAGCACAGTGCCCGGCTCGCGTCCTGGTTCGGCGCGCAGCAGCGGGCCCCGTTCCGGCGGACGGCCGTCATCGAGTTGTACGACACGGGCAACCGCAAGGTCGTCGCGCGCTGGACGCTGGTCGGCGCGCTGCCCGTCCGGTACACCGGTCCGCGGCTGACCACCACACCCGAGGGCGAGACGGTCGCGGTGGAGACCCTTGAACTCTCCTTCCAGGGCTTCAAGGAGTTCTCGCCGTGATCGGTGGTCAGATCCAGCGCGCCCGCCTGACCGGCGCCGACGGCACCGCCGTCCGTTGCCAGTTCAACCCGACCACGGTCCGGCGCAGCAAGACCTCCACCTGGACCGAGCGGCCGACGCGCGGCTCGGCCAACCACCCGGTGCCGCAGTTCGTGGGGACCGGGCCGGAGCGACTGACCGTCAAGTTGCTGTTCGACGGCTTCGACCAGGGCCCGGACCGGCCGGGGGAGCGGGTCGGCCCGGCGAGCGTGCAGGAGAGCGTCGACCGGTTGCTGGCCTGGACCTGTGTGCCCGAGGACCGCCGGCACGCCGAGAACCCGCAGCCGCCCGCGGTCACCTTCGCCTGGGCGGCGGGCCTGCGCTTCACGGGCTTCGTGATGCAGGTCGACGCCGAGTACACCATGTTCGGCGCGACCGGCCTGCCGCTGCGCGCCACGGCCGAGGTCACCCTGCAGGCGATCCCGGACGACCCGCAGGGCACCAACCCGACGTCCGGTGGGATCGCCGGCCGTCGGGCGGTGGTCGCCGTGCAGGGCGACACGCTCGCCTCGGTGGCGTACCGGGAGTACGGCGACCCGCAGTTGTGGCGGGCGGTGGCGATCGCCAACGGCATCGAGGACCCGGCCCGGGTGCCGCCCGGCACCCGGTTGCTGCTGCCGCCGCGGGCGCACGCGGTCCGGCTGGCGGGTGCGGGGGAGGAGGTGGGTTAGATGGCCGATTCCCAGGGCCGGTTCGGGAGCCGGCCGGCGGTCACCGTCGACGGTGAGCCGCTGGCCGCGGACGTCGTCCCGGCGCTGGTGCAGGTGGTGGTCGACGGTCACCTGCACCTGCCCGACATGTTCGTGCTGCGGTTCCAGGACCACGGCCGGGACGTCCTCGACCGCAGCCGGATCCGGTTCGGCTGCAAGGTCGCCGTCGCCGCGACCGCCGCCGGCGACGGCACCATGACGGCGCTGGTCACGGGAGAGGTGACCGCGCTGGAGCAGGAGACCGACGCCACCGGCACCTGGGTGGTGGTCCGCGGCTACGACCCGTGCCACCGGCTCTGCCGCGGGCGGCGCACCCGGAGCTTCCGCGACACCACCGACGCGGAGATCGTCTCCCGGGTGGCCGGCGAGGCGGGGGTGGCGCTCGGCGCGGTCGACCGGGACGGGCCGGTCTACCCGCACGTCAGCCAGGTCAACCTGTCCGACTGGGAGTTCCTGCGCGCCCGGGCCCAGGAGACCGGGCACGAACTGGCCGCGGTGGGCGGCAGGTTGGAGTGGCGCGCGTTGCGGTCGAGCGGTGACGCGCCCGCGCCCGCGGCGGACCTGGTCACGCCGCCCGGCCCGGACGAACTGGTGCTCGGCCGCAACCTGCTGCGGTTCCGCCCACGGGTCACCGCCTCCGCGCAGGTCGGCGAGGTCCGGGTGCGCGGCTGGGACCCGGCCGCCAAGCAGGCCGTGCTGGGCAGCGCCACGGCGGCCACCGCCAGCGCCGCGGTCGGCATCACGCCCGGCGAACTGGCGGGCATCTTCGACGCGGCGCCCTTCGTGGTGGTGGACCGGCCGGTCGACAGCCAGAGCGAGGCCGACGCGGTCGCGGGGGCCGTTGCGGAGCAGATCGCCGGCGCGCACGCCGAGGCCGAGGGCACCGCGTACGGCGACCCGCGGCTGGTGCCGGGAGCGGCGGTCTCGGTCGGCTGCGCCGGCTGGCCGCACGACGGCCGGTACGTGCTGACCGCCACCCGGCACCGCTACGACGAGGACGGCTACCACACGGACTTCACCGTCAGCGGCCGCCAGGAGCGCTCGCTGCTGGGGCTCGCCTCGCTGGGCGCCACCAAGGGCGCGCACCGGGCCGGCGGGCCGCCGGTCTACGGGCTGGTCGTCGCCGAGGTCACCGACGTCGGCGACCCGCGGCACCAGTTCCGGGTGAAGGTGCGCTTCCCCTGGCTCGCCGACGACTACGAGTCCTGGTGGGCCCGGGTGGCCCAGCCGGGTGCGGGGGACGGGCGCGGCCTGGCCTGGCTGCCGGAGGTCGGCGACGAGGTGCTGGTCGGCTTCGCGCACGGCGACGTCCGGGCCCCGTACGTGGTCGGCGGCCTGTACAACGGCGTCGACCGGCCGCCGCTCGCCGGCTCCCTGGTCGACGACACCGCCGGGACGGTCCAGCGTCGGGCCCTGGTGTCGCGGCAGGGGCACCGCCTGGTGCTGTCCGACGACGACTCCCGCTCGGAGGTCGAACTCGCCACCGGGGACGGCAAGTTGACCATCACCCTGGACTCGTCCGGGACCCGGATCGTGGTCGACAGCTCCGGCACGGTCTCGATCAGCGGCAGCCGGGGCGTGGAGATCTCCAGCGGCGCCGACCTCACCGTCAAGGCCCAGGGCGGGCTCACCCTCCAGGCCACCGGAGAGCTGAAACTCTCCGGCCGGGCCGGCGTCACCGTCGACGGCGGGCCGTCCGTCGCCGTCACCGGCGGCGTCGTCAAGCTGAACTGAAGCTGACACTCCGTCAACTCGTCTTCGGGAAAGGGGACATCGTGGCCGAGCCCGCAGCCGTCAGCGGCGACCGGGTGACCGGGGTCTGCACACTGCACCTGGTGCCGAACCCGGCCACCGGCGCCCCGCAGCCCGCGCCCCCGCTGCCGTTCGCCGCGCCGATCACCCTCGGCGTCTGCCCGACCGTCCTGATCGGCGGCCGACCGGCCGTCGTGGTGGGCGCCACCGGCCTCAACACCCCGCCGCACGTCGGCCTGCACCCCGCCGACCCGTTCCTCGCCCCGCCGACCCAGCAGGCGGTGATCACCTCCGGCAGCGGCACCGTCCTGTTCGGCGGCGTCCCCGCCGCCCGGACCGGCTCGCCCGCCACCTGCTGCGGCCAGCCCGTCGGTCAACTGACCGGCAGCGCGGCCACCGTGCTGATCGGAGGCTGACGGTGAACCCCGACCACGTGGCGCTCGGCAAGGACCCGGTGCCGCCCGCCGCCGACTACCTCGGGCGCGGTTGGGCGTTCCCGATGCGGCTCACCGCCGCCGGCTCCTTCGCCCTCGCCGACGGCGAACAGGACGTCGCCGAGGCGATCCGGCTGATCCTCGGTACGGCGTACGGCGAACGCCCGATGCGCCCCGAGTACGGCTGCGGCATCCACGACCTGACCTTCGACCCGGTCGACGCCGGCCTCGCCGGGCAGGTGGCCGCCGAGGTCACCGCCTCACTGACCCGCTGGGAGCCCCGGATCGAGGTCGCCGAGGTCACCGCCGGACCCGACCCGGGCCACCCGCACATCCTGCTGATCACCGTCGGCTACCGGATCCGGGCCACCAACGACCGGCGCAACCTCGTCTTCCCGTTCTACTCCATCCCCGAGGAATGACCCGATGCCGCTGCCCGCGCCGCACCTGGACGACCGGCGCTTCCAGGACTTCGTCGACGACGCCAAACGCCTCGTCCAACGCCGCCTCCCGGCCTGGACCGACCACAACGTGCACGACCCCGGCATCACCCTGATCGAGGCCGTCGCGACCATCGCCGACCAGCTGGGCTACCGGCTCAACCAG
The DNA here is from genome assembly GCF_053595195.1 of Kitasatospora sp. NPDC002522. Classification (NCBI taxonomy): domain Bacteria; kingdom Bacillati; phylum Actinomycetota; class Actinomycetes; order Kitasatosporales; family Streptomycetaceae; genus Kitasatospora; species Kitasatospora sp. NPDC002522. Next base: position 228,474 of record NZ_JBSFXE010000003.1, on the reverse strand, counting down.
GTGCCCGAGCGGCACCACCGCAAGTTCCTCGACCTGCTCGGCATCACGCTGCGCCCGCCGTCCGCCGCCACCTGCGACGTGACCTTCCGGCTCACCGCACCCCGCCCGAGCGCCGTCCGGGTGCCCGCCCGCACCGGCGTCGCCACCCGGCGGACCCCCGGGGAGCAGGTCGTCGGCTTCACCACCCTGCGCGACCTGGACATCCCGTCCGTCCGGCTCACCGAACTGCGCGCCGTCGAGGCCGGCCACAACGACCTGCGCGACCTGCTGCCCACCCTCGCCCGGGACGAGGAGGCGGCCTGCTTCTCCCCGGTCCCCCGACCCGGCGACCGGCTCTACGTCGGGCTCTCCGCGCCCGCGCCCGCCGGCCTGGTCCTGCTGCGCACCGACAGCCGGATCGAGGGCATCGGCGTGCTCCCGGACCGGCCCCCGCTGCGCTGGGAGGCCTACACCCCGGCCGGTTGGACCGAGTGCGAGCTCGAGGAGGACGGCACCGGCGGCCTCAACCGGCCCGGTGACATCCTGCTGCACCTGCCGGCCGCGCACGCCGGCTGCCTGCTCAACGGCGTCCGCGCGGCCTGGCTGCGCGCCGTCGTCACCGAGCCGGACGACGACCGGCCGCCGTACAGCCGCACCCCCGTGCTGTCCCGGCTCAGCGCGGCCTGCCTCGGTGGCACCACCGCGGCCGTGCACGCCGAACGGGTCGACACCGACCTGCTCGGCGAGGCCACCGGCGGACCCGGCGCCCACTACCCGCTCGCCCGCCGACCCGTGCTCGACGGGCCCGAACTCCCGCTGCTGGAGGTGTCCGACGGCGACGGCTGGCAGCCGTGGACCCGGGTCGCGGGCTTCGCCGACAGCCGGCGCGAGGACCCGCACTACACCCTCGACCAGAGCACCGGCGAGCTCGAACTCGGCCCCGCCGTCCGGGCCGGCGACGGCACGGTCCGCGCCTTCGGCCGGATCCCGCCGGAGGGCGCGATGCTGCGGCTGACCGGCTACTGGGTCGGCGGCGGCGCCGCCGGCAACCTCGCGGCCGGGGCGCTGAGCGTGCTCCGCTCGCCCATCCCGTTCGTCAGGTCGGTGACCAACCGGCGGCCCGCGACCGGCGGCCGGGACGCCGAGACCGTCGAGGAGGCGAAGATGCGGGCAGCACGCACCCTGCGGTCCCGGGGCCGGGCGGTCACCGCCGAGGACTTCGAGGCGATCGCGGCCGAGGCGGCCGGCCCCGGCGCCCGGGTGCGCTGCGTACCCCCGGCGCAGCCCACCGACCCGGTCCGGGTGCTCATCGTGCCGGACGCCGCCGCCGCGAGCCCCGGCCGCATCCCCTTCCCGCTGCTCACCCCCGACGAGGCCCTGCTGCGCCGGGTCGCCGCCGAACTGGACGCCCGCCGCCTGGTGGGCGTGCGGGTGGTCCTCGAACCGCCCCGCTACCAGGGCGTGACGGTGGCCGTCCTGCTGCGCCCGCGGCCCGGCCACGACTCCGAGGACCTGCGCACCGCGGCCCTCGCCCGGCTCTACCTGCGCCTCCACCCGCTGCTCGGCGGGCCGGACGGCGCCGGCTGGCCGTTCGGCCGTCCGGTCACCCTCGGCGACGTGCACGCCGCGCTCGCCGAGGTGGAAGGCCTCGGCCACGTCGAGGACGCCCGGCTGTACGAGGCCGACCCGGTCACCGGCGCCCGCGGCGCCGCCGGGCAGCACGTCGCGATCGGCCCGGACGTGCTGCCGTTCTCCTACGACCACCAGGTGCAGGTGCGGCCATGACGGTGCGTCGGCGCGGCGCGGGCGGTGGCCCGCGATGAGAGGTCCGATCAACGAGGCCGGCCCGGGCGCACTCGGCCTGCCGCACCGGCTCGCCCCGATCACCCCGGCGGTCTACCAGGAGGACCCGGTCTTCGTCCTCTGGTGCGAGGCGCTGGACGAACTCCTCGGGCCGATCGCCGCCGCCCTGGACTGCTTCCCGGCCTACCTCGACCCCCGGCTCGCCCCGGCCGACTTCCTCGGCTGGCTCGGCGGCCTGGTCGGGCTCGACCCCGCCGAGCTGCGGGCCCCGGCCGACCGGCTGCCGGAGCTGGTGGCCGACGCGGTCGCCGCCCACGACCGGCGCGGCACCCCGGCCGGGGTCCGCGAGGCGGTCGCCCGGGCCGCCCGGGTGCCGGTCGAACAGGTCGAGTTGGAGGAACCCGGCGGCGTGGTGTGGGCCCGGGTGGCCGGCGCCGCGGCCGTCCCGGCGGCGGGCGGGACGGTCCGCGTCCGGGTCCGTGCGTCGAACGCCGTCGACGGCGCGGAGGTGATGGCCGCGGCCAGGGCGGCGGTGCCCGTGCAGTACCAGGTCCGGATCGAGATGGTGGTGGAATCATGATCGTCTGCCGGGAGTGCGGCAACGCCGCGCCGTCCAGGGACGACTTCTGCGGGTCCTGCGGGGCCCTGCTGGCGTGGGCGGGTGAGGCGGTCGAGACGCCGGCCGAGCGGTCCGGTGCGGCCGGGGGAGCAGGCCGGATCGCCCGGCAGCCGGACGCCGAGGCGGTCCGGCCGACCCCGGAACCGATCGCCGAGGAGCCGGAGTACACCGGTCCGTACTGCTGGTCCTGCGGGGTGGTCAACCCCGACGGCCGCACCTTCTGCCGGGCCTGCGGCCAGCCGCTGCGCGGCCACCCGGGCGAGGCGGGGCCGCGGGCCGCCTGGTGGCGGCGGGTCTTCGCCCGGCACGGCCGCCGGGCGGCGGGCGAGCGGCCGGGCGGCTTCCGGCGCCACGAGACCTCCGGCCCGGCCGCGCCCGGCACCGGCGGACGCCGCTGGTTCCGCCGCCCGACCATGACCACGGTGCGCCGGCTGACCCCGCTGCTGGTGCTCGCCAGCCTGGCCGGACTCAGCCTCAGCCCGGCGCGGCACTGGGCGATCGACCAGGTCACCCGTCTGACGGGCACGGCGAAATCGGAGTTGACGCGCCACTACGTGCCCGACACCCCGTCAGGTGCGACCGGCTCGGCCGCCGACCCGGGACACGGCGGCGCCCTGGCGGTGGACGGGATCGGGGACAGCTACTGGTCCGTCGGCACCCCCAAGGACGGCGTGGGCGCGGTCCTCACCGTCACCTTCCCGGCCCCCGTCGACCTCGACCAGCTCGGCCTGCTGTCCGGAGTCCCCGCGCCCGGCTTCCGCGGGCAGCCCCGGCTGCACCGCCTCTGGATCGCCGCCGAGGGCCACCCCGCCGTCGAGCTGACCTTCGACGACGCCGCCGACTTCCAGACCCGCGGGCTGAACCTGCACGGCGTCACCACCGTGACCGTCACCGTCGAGGACGTCTACCCGGGCCAGCAGGGCCACGCGCTGGCCGTGCGCGAGCTGCAGTTCTTCACCCTCAAGCGCGGCGCCCAGTGAGCCGGCCGCCGGGAGCGGGCACCCACCCGCCCCGGCCGCTCACAGCCAGCCCGCCCGCTTGAAGAGGCGGTGCAGGCCGACGCAGACGGCGCCCATCAGGAGCAGGGCGGCCGGGTAGCCCCAGGGCTGGCGGAGCTCCGGCATGTGCTCGAAGTTCATGCCGTAGATGCCGGCGATCATGGTGGGGACGGCGGCCAGCGCGGCCCAGGCGGAGATCTTCCGCATGTCGTCGTTCTGCTGGACGCTGACCTGGGCGAGGTTCGCGGAGAGGATGTCGGAGAGCAGGCGGTCCAGGCTCTCGACCGCCTCGTTGACCTTGGCCAGGTGGTCGGCGACGTCGCGGAAGTACGGGCGCAGCTCCTGCGGGACGTACGGAACCTTGACCTCGGCGGCCGCCGTGCCGCGGGTGAGGCGCAGGGCGGGCTCCATCAGCGGGGCGGTGGCCCGGCGGAAGTTCACCACCTGGCGCTTGAAGTTGTAGATCCGCTCGGCCGCCCCGCGGACCCGGCCGGGGGAGAAGATGTCGGCCTCCAGCTCGTCCAGGTCGGTCTGCAGCTCGGTGGCGACGTCGAGGTACTGGTCGACGACCAGGTCGCAGACCGCGTAGAGGACGGTCGCCGGACCGTGCCGCAGCAGGTCGGGCTGGCCCTCCAGCTCGGCGCGCAGGTTCTTCAGCGGGCTCTCCGGCCCGTGCCGCACCGTCAGCACGTACGAGTCGCCCAGGAAGACCACCAGCTCGCCGATCGAGACCGAGTCGCTCTCCGGGTGGTAGGCGGCGGTCTTCAGCACCGCGAACACCGAGTCCTGGTACAGCTCGAGCTTGGGCCGCTGATGGGCCGTCACCGCGTCCTCGACCGCCAGCGGGTGCAGCCCGAACTCGTCGGCGACGTGGCCGAACTCCTGCTCGGTGGGGTCGGCGAGGCCGATCCAGACGAAGCCGTCGCCGGCCGCCCGGACCTCCGCCAGCGCGTCCGAGAAGTCGTCCGGACCCGCGCTGCGCTTTCCGTCCCGGTAGATGCCGCAATCCACGATCATGCCCGCCATTGTGGCGCGAAGCGGGCGTGTCCGGGGAGGGATCCCACCCCGTACCCTTGGCGGTATGCCCACCCTGCTGCTCGTCCGCCACGGCCGGTCCACCGCCAACTCGGCCGGAATCCTGGCCGGCTGGACGCCCGGCGTCGACCTCGACGAGACCGGGCGGGCCCAGGCGGCCGCCCTGCCGGAGCGGTTGGCCGGGGTGCCGATCGTGCACCTGGTCAGCAGCCCGCTGGAGCGCTGCCGGCAGACCCTGGAGCCGCTGGCCGCCGCCCGCCCCGAGCTCGCCGCGCCCGCGCTGGACGAGCGGCTCGGCGAGTGCGACTACGGCGACTGGACCGGCCGTTCGCTGGCCGACCTGGCCGGGGAACCGCTGTGGCGCACCGTCCAGGACCACGCCTCGGCGGCGGCCTTCCCCGGCGGCGAGTCGCTGCGCGGGCTCAGCCACCGCACCGTCGACGCGGTGCGCGAGTGGAACGACAAGATCACGGTCGAGCACGGCCCCGACGCGGTCTGGCTGGCCGCCACCCACGGCGACGTGATCAAGGCGATCGTCGCCGACGCGCTCGGCCTGCACCTCGACCACTTCCAGCGCATCTCGGTCGAGCCCTGCTCGGTCACCGCGATCCGCTACACCCCGCACCGCCCCTACCTGCTGCGGCTCGGCGACACCGGCACCCTCGGCGGGCTGGCCCCCCACCCGCGCCCCGAGGGCGCCGACGGCGGCCGCGACGCGGTGATCGGCGGCGAGACCGGCACCGCGTGAGCGTGCCGTCCGGGGTCGTGGGCGGGGTGCCGCGGGAAAGCCGCGCGTACCCGTCCTGAACCTGCCCACCCCGGCCCCACGGGACGGCCCTTTGGCCGTAGGGTGAGATCGAGAAGCCCGTAACCCCCGATCCGGAGCGAGCAGCGTGCCCCGTCAGGTCCACTTCTACGACCAGCCCGAACGGTTCGTGGCCGGCACGGTCGGCCAGCCCGGCGCCCGGGCGTTCTACCTGCAGGCCAGCTCGCGCGGCCGGATCACCAGCGTGCTGCTGGAGAAGGCCCAGGTCGCCGCGCTCGCCGAGCGGATCGAGGAAGTCCTCGACGAGGCGCTGCGCCGCAGCTCCGGTCAGGCCCCGATCCCCGCCGTCGCCCCCGCGGAGATGCTCGACACCGCCCCGCTCGACCTGCCGCTGGAGCAGGAGTTCCGGGTCGGCACCATGGCGCTGGCCTGGGACGCCCGCGAGGACTGCCTGGTGGTCGAGGCGCAGGCGTTCGTCGAGGAGCCCGAGGAGAGCGACGAGGACGAGATCGCGGTCTTCGACGACGAGAACGGCCCCGACATGCTCCGGGTCCGGCTCAGCGGCGTGATGGCCCGGGTCTTCGCCAAGCGCGCCCTGGAACTGGTCGCCGCCGGACGCAAGCCCTGCCCGTTCTGCAACCTCCCGCTCGACCCCGAGGGCCACCTGTGCCCGCGCGCGAACGGCTACCGGCGCTGAGCGAGAACCTGGTGAGCGCCGAGCCGCCCGGCACCGACCCGGCCACCAGCGCCGCCCTGGCCGCCGACCCCGCCGCCGCGCTCGCCCTGCTGCGGGACGGCGCCCTCGCGGTGCACGGCCGGGTCACCGACGCCTCCAACGCGGTGCTGTACTGCACCGTCACGCTGGACGGCGTCACCGCCCCCTGCGTGTACAAGCCGGTGGCCGGCGAGCGCCCGCTGTGGGACTTCCCCGACGGCACCCTGGCCGGCCGGGAGACCGCCGCCCACGACCTCGCCGCCGCCACCGGCTGGCCGCTGGTCCCGCCCACCGTGCTGCGCGCGGAGGCCCCCGCCGGGCCCGGCATGGTCCAGCTGTGGATCGAACCCGACCCCGACGCGCCCGAACTGCTCGACCTGCAGCCCCTGGACGGCCCCGCCGACGGCTGGCTGCCGATCGTCCGCGCCGAACTCGAGGCGGGCCGCCAGGCCCTGCTGGTGCACCGCGACGACGACCGGCTGCGCCGGCTCGCCGTGCTCGACGCCGTCCTCAACAACGCCGACCGCAAGGGCGGCCACTGGATCCCCGCCGCCGACGGCCGCATCTACGGCATCGACCACGGCATCACCTTCCACGCCGAGCCCAAGCTCCGCACCCTGCTCTGGGGCTGGGCGGACCGTGCGCTCACCGCGGAGGCCGTCGAGATGCTCGGCCGGCTGGCGCGCGACCTGGACGGGGCGCTCGGCGAACGGCTGCGCCCGCACCTGACCGCGGTCGAGCTCGACGCGCTGCGGGCCCGTACGGCGGCGCTGTTGCGCACCGGACGCCATCCGCTGCCGTCGGCTGACTGGCCGTCTATTCCCTGGCCGCCGGTCTGATACCGATCCGAAACCCGGGACGAGCCGGATCCGGCCGATCTGTGCACAGGTTGGTCTTTCAAATGATCGCGAGGTTAGAGTCGGTCCCATGCACGCCTGGCCCGCCTCCGAAGTTCCCGCCCTGCCCGGTCAGGGGCTTCCCCTGCGCATCCACGACACCGCCACCAGCAGTGTCCGAGAGGTCGTGCCCACCGGCCCGACCGCCCGGCTCTACGTCTGCGGGATCACCCCCTACGACGCGACCCACCTCGGGCACGCTGCCACCTACAACACCTTCGACCTGGTGCAGCGGGTCTGGAAGGACGCCGGCCACGACGTCCTCTACGTCCAGAACGTCACCGACGTGGACGACCCGCTGCTGGAGCGCGCCGTCGCCACCGGCCAGGACTGGACCGAGCTCGCCGAGCGCGAGACCGCGCTGTTCCGCGAGGACATGACCGCGCTGCGGATGCTCCCGCCCGCGCACTACATCGGCGCCGTCGAGTCCATCCCGTGGATCGTCCCGCTGGTCCAGCGGCTGCTCGCCACCGGCGCCGCGTACGAGGTCGACGGCGACGTCTACTTCTCCGTCGAGTCCGACCCGCACTTCGGCGAGGTCTCCGGGCTCAGCCGCGAGCAGATGCTGCCGGTCTTCGCCGAGCGCGGCGGCGACCCCGAGCGGCCAGGCAAGAAGAACCCGCTGGACGCCCTGCTGTGGCTGGCCGCCCGCCCGGGCGAGCCCGCCTGGGAGACCGAGCTCGGCCGCGGCCGCCCCGGCTGGCACATCGAGTGCGTGGCCATCGCGCTGAAGTTCCTCGGCATGAGCTTCGACCTCCAGGGCGGCGGCAGCGACCTGTCCTTCCCGCACCACGAGATGGGCGCCTCGCACGCCCACGTCGCGGTCGGCGAGCACCCCTACGCGCGCTCCTACGTGCACGCCGGGATGGTCTCGCTGGACGGCCACAAGATGTCCAAGTCGCGCGGCAACCTGGTCTTCGTCTCGGCGCTGCGCCGCGACGGCGTCGACCCCGCCGCGATCCGGCTCGCCCTGCTCGCCCACCACTACCGCAGCGACTGGGAGTGGACCGCCGCCGACCTGGACGGCGCCGTCACCCGGCTCAGCGCCTGGCGCGCCGCCGTCTCCCGCCCTGACGGCCCCTCAGCCACCGCGCTGCTCGCGGAGGTCCGCGAGGCCCTGGCCGACGACCTGGACGCGCCCGCGGCGCTCGCCGCGGTCGACCGCTGGGCCGCGCTGCAGCACGAGGTCGGGGGCACCGACGAGGGCGCGCCGGGCCTGGTGTCGCGAACGGTGGACGCGCTGCTGGGCGTCGCCCTGTAGGCACCGTCGCCGGACCGGAACGCCCAAGGACCCACGCAGAAGGACCGCACCCCCACGGGAGTGCGGTCCTTCGCCGTTGCGGAGGCCGTGCCGGGCTACTGGTCCTCGTCCTCGTCCTTCGGGCGGTCCGTGGCGTGGCCGGTGATCGGCTTCTCGCCCTTGGGGCCCTGGTTCTCCCGGCGGCGGAGGTAGCGCTCGAACTCGCGGGCGATCGCGTCGCCGGAGGCCTCCGGGAGCTCCGCGGTGTCCTGGGCCTCCTCCAACTGCTGGACGTACTCGGCGACTTCGGAATCCTCCGCGGCGAGCTGGTCGACCCCGTGCTGCCAGGCGCGGGCGTCCTCGGCGAGCTCGCTCGGGGGGATGCGCAGGTCGAGCAGGTCCTCCACCTTGTTGACCAGGGCCAGCGTGGCCTTGGGGTTCGGCGGCTGCGAGACGTAGTGCGGGACGGCGGCCCAGAAGGTGACGGCGGGGACGCCGGCGTGCGCGCAGGCCTCCTGCAGGACGCCGACGATGCCGGTCGGGCCCTCGTACTTGGACTCCTCCAGGTCGAGGCTGCGGGCCACGGAGGCGTCCGAGGTGACGCCGGAGACCGGGACCGGGCGGGTGTGCGGGGTGTCGCCGAGCAGCGCGCCGAGGATGACCACGAGTTCCACGCCCAGCTCGTGGGCGAAGCCGAGCAGTTCGTTGCAGTACGAGCGCCAGCGCATGCTGGGCTCGATACCGCGGACCAGCACCAGGTCGCGCGGCTTCGGCTCGGTGACCCGGACCACCGAGAGCCGGGTGGTCGGCCAGGTGATGCGGCGGACCCCGCCGTCCAGCCAGATGGTGGGGCGGTTGACCTGGAAGTCGTAGTAGTCCTCGGCGTCGAGCGCCGCGAACACCTTGCCGCCCCAGGTCTCGTCGAGGTGGGCGAGGGCGGCCGAGGCCGCGTCGCCGGCGTCGTTCCAGCCTTCGAAGGCGCAGACCATCACCGGATCGATCAACTCGGGAAGGTCTTCCAACTCGATCACCCGGGTGTCTCCCTCCGACGGGCGGGGCCGTCCGCCCCACGTCCCTACCTGCCCAGCCTACGGTCATTGATGCGAGCCGCGGCGGGTATTAACCCCGCGGCGAACCACCGTCGTCGGCGCACCCGCTCGCGGCGCACCGAGGCCGGCGAAGTGCCAAGCGTAGCGGCGTCGGACGACGGGTCAGGCACGGGCGAGGGTCGGGGTCAGGACGGGCGCGTCGAGCGGCGGTTCGGGCCGGCAGCGGCGAGGCTGGGCGGGGGCCCTCCCTTTCGGCCTGATCCGGGTAGCTCTGTGAGGAGATCGTCATGAAGGCAGCCGTCGTCCGGGACTTCACCCAGCCGCTGGAGATCGAGGAGCGCGAGGTGCCCAGCCCGGCGCCGCACCAGGTGCTGGTGCGGATCGAGACCTCCGGGCTGTGCCACACCGACATCCACGCCGCGCACGGGGACTGGCCGGTCAAGCCCAGCCCGCCGTTCGTGCCCGGCCACGAGGGGGTGGGCATCGTGGAGGCGGCCGGTCCGCAGGTCACGCACGTGCGGGTCGGCGAGCGGGTGGCGATCCCGTGGCTGGCGGACGCCTGCGGGCGGTGCGACCAGTGCGTCAGCGGCTGGGAGACGCTCTGCCTGGCGCAGCACAACTCCGGGTACTCGGTGGACGGCGCCTACGCCGAGTACGCGCTGGCGCACGGCGACTACGTGGTGCCGGTGCCGGACGGGGTGGACCCGATGGACGCCGCGCCGCTGTCCTGCGCGGGCGTGACCACGTACAAGGCGGTCAAGCTGTCGGGGGCCCGGCCGGGCACCCGGGTGCTGATCTCCGGGATCGGCGGGCTCGGGCACCTGGCGCTGCAGTACGCCCGGATCTTCGGCGCGGAGACCGTCGCGGTGGACATCACCGACGACAAGCTCGCGCTGGCCCGGGAGTTGGGCGCCGACCACGTGGTGGACGCGCGCACCCAGGACGTGGCGGCCGAGGTGCAGAAGCTCGGCGGGGCGGACGCCGCGGTCTCGCTGGCGGTCAGCAACGACTCCTTCCGGGCCGCCTACGACGCGCTGCGCCGCGGCGGCACCCTGGTGCTGGTCGCGCTGCCCGCCGGCGGCGAGTTGACGCTGCCGGTCTTCGACACCGTGCTGAACGGGACGAAGGTGGTCGGCTCGATCGTCGGCACCCGGCAGGACCTGGCGGAGGTGTTCCGGCTGCACGAGCTCGGCCGCACCCGGGTGATCCGGGAGACCCGGCAGCTGGACGAGGTCAACGAGTGCTTCGCGGAGGTGCTGGCGGGCAAGGTCTCGGCCCGGCTGGTGTTCGACATGCGGTGACGCGGAGGGCACGCAGGAGACGGAACCGGGCGGTTCCGTCTCCTTTTGCAAACCAACGCAAGCGGCTTGCGCTTTCTGTCGTACACTCGCCCCATGACACGACGACTTGCCGAGGTGGCGAAGAAGGTCGGAGTCAGCGAGGCGACCGTCAGCCGGGTGCTGAACGAGAAGCCTGGCGTCTCCGAGGCGACCCGGGCGGCCGTCCTCACCGCCCTAGACGTGCTCGGCTACGAGCGCCCCACCCAGCTGCGCGGTGAGCGGGCCCGGCTGATCGGCCTGGTGCTGCCCGAGCTGGGCAACCCGATCTTCCCGGCGTTCGCCGAGGCGGTCGGCGGCGCGCTGGCCGGCCAGGGCTTCACCCCGGTGCTGTGCACCCAGACCGCGGGCGGGGTCTCCGAGGCGGACTACGTGGACCTGCTGCTGGAGCAGCACGTCTCCGGCGTGGTCTTCTTCGGCGGCCTGTACGCCCAGGGCGACGCCCCGCACGAGCACTACCAGCGGCTCGCCGAGCGCAGCCTGCCGACCGTGCTGCTGAACGCGGCGATCGAGCACCTGGACTTCCCGCGGGTGTCCTGCGACGACGCGGTGGCGGTGGAGCAGGCGGTCGGCCACCTGCGGCAGCTCGGGCACCGGAAGATCGGCATCGTGCTCGGCCCGGCCGACCACGTGCCCTCGCAGCGCAAGCTGGCCGCGGCCCGCGCCACCATGGAGCGGCTCGGCCTGGAGCTGCCGGAGGAGCACGTCGAGCGGGCGCTGTTCAGCCTGGAGGGCGGGCAGGCGGCGACCACCCGGCTGCTGCGCCAGGGGGTGACCGGCGTGGTGTGCGCGAGCGACCCGCTGGCGCTCGGCGCGGTCCGCGCGGTGCGCCGGGCCGGGCTCGCGGTGCCGGACGACGTCTCGGTGGTCGGCTATGACGACTCCTCGTTCATGATGTGCACCGATCCGCCGCTGACGACCGTCCGGCAACCGATCGAGGCGATGGGCCGCGCGGTGGTGGACCTGCTGGTCGGCGAGATCGCCGGGGTCCGGGTCACCCACGACGAGCTGCTGTTCGAGCCCGAGCTGGTGGTCCGCGGCTCGACCGCCCCGGTCCGCGACCGAGGCTGATCGGAAGGCCCCACAAGCCCCCTGGCGGGGCGTCACAGCAGGTCCGCCAACGGGCGGGTGCTTCGGCACCCGCCCGTTTTTCGTATGCGGAGTCTTGGACCGATCCGTTGACATGCCCGTAGCGCCGCTGTAACTCTTGGCTGCCATCACGCAAAAGATGGACAGATCGTTGTCATCTTCTCGACCTTGCGAAGGGACATCATGAGGAAGCGCATACTCGTGCGGCTGACGGCGTCGTCTGCCGTACTGGGAATGCTCATGATCACTGGACCGCTCCTCACGGCGGCCCAGGCGGCGGGAGGCCCCAACCTCGCGCTCGGAAAGACGGTCACCGCCTCCAGTGCGAACGGGGCGTACACCGCGACCAACGTCAACGACGGCGACCAGAACTCCTACTGGGAGAGCAACGGGATCGCCTCCGCGCAGTGGGTCCAGGTGGACCTGGGCGCGGCGACCTCGATCGACCAGGTGGTGCTGAAGCTCCCCGGCTCCTGGGGCCAGCGGACCGAGACGCTTCAGGTGCTCGGCTCCAACGACGGCACCAACTTCTCGACCATCACCGCCTCCACCGGCTACAGCTTCGACCCGGGCAGCGGCGACAAGGTGACGATCGACTTCGCCGCCACCAGCGCCCGCTACGTACGGGTCAACATCACCGCCAACACCGGCTGGCAGGCCGCCCAGATCTCCGAGTTCGAGGTCTACGGCGCCAGCTCCGCCTCCGGGAACCTGCTGGCCGGGCGCACCTTCACGGCCAGCGGCAACTCCCAGACCTACGTGGCGGCCAACGTCGGCGACGGGAACACCAGCACCTACTGGGAGAGCGTCAACAACGCGTTCCCGCAGTGGATCCAGGGCGACCTGGGCTCGGCCGTCCCGGTCAACAAGCTGGTCATGAAGCTGCCGTCCGGCTGGGGCGCCCGCACCCAGACCCTGAAGGTGCAGGGCTCCACCGACGGCACCAACTTCACCGACCTGGTGGCCTCGGCCGGCTACGCGTTCGACCCGGCCAGCGGCAACACGGTCACCCTGAACATGTCGACCGCGACCACCCGCTACGTGCGGCTGACCTTCACCGCCAACACCGCCTGGCCGGCCGGCCAGCTCGCCGAGCTGGAGGCGTACGGTCCGGCGACCGGCGACACCCAGGCCCCGACCGCCCCCACCGGTCTGGCCTACACCTCGCCCGGCGCCGGCCAGATCAAGCTGACCTGGAACGCGGCCACCGACAACACCGGCGTCACCGGCTACGACGTCTACGCCAACGGCTCGCTGCTCACCAGCGTGTCCGGCACCGTGCTGACGTACACCGACAGCCGCTCCGACAGCGAGACGGTCTCGTACTACGTCAAGGCGAAGGACGCGGCGGGCAACCAGTCCGCGGCCTCCAACACCGTCACCCGCACCGGGCAGACCGGCGACACCCAGGCGCCCAGCGCGCCGAGCGGCCTGGCGTACACCTCGCCCGCCTCCGGCCAGATCAAGCTGACCTGGGGCGCGTCCAGCGACAACGTCGGCGTCACCGGCTACGACGTGTACGCCAACGGCGCGCTGCGCACCAGCGTGGCCGGCAACGTGCTGACGTACACCGACAGCCAGCCGGACACCGCGACCGTCTCGTACTACGTCAAGGCGAAGGACGCGGCGGGCAACCAGTCCGCGGCCTCCAACACCGTGGTGCGCAACGGCAGCGGCGGCGGCACCGGCACCAACCTGGCGGCCGGCAAGCCGATCACCGCGTCCTCGTACACCTTCACGTACGTGGCCACCAACGCCAACGACAACGACACCAGCACCTACTGGGAGGGCGCGGGCGGCAGCTACCCGAACACCCTCGGGGTGCAGCTGGGCGCGAACGCCAACACCAGCTCGGTGGTGGTCAAGCTCAACCCGGCCTCGGCGTGGTCGACCCGCACCCAGACCATCGAGGTGCTCGGCCGCGAGCAGAGCGCGTCCGGGTTCACCAGTCTGGTGGCGGCGAAGAGCTACACCTTCGACCCGGCGAGCGGGAACACCGTCAGCATCCCGGTCAGCGCGACCGTCGCCGACGTGCAGCTGAAGTTCACCGCCAACTCCGGCGCCGCCGCCGGCCAGGCGGCCGAGTTCCAGGTGGTCGGCGTGCCCGCCGCCAACCCGGACCTTACCGTCACCTCGGTCGGCAGCAGCCCGGCCGCGCCGGTGGAGACCGACACCCCGACCCTGTCGGCGGTGGTGAAGAACGCCGGCACCCTGCCGTCCGGCGCGACCACGGTCAACTTCTACCTGGGCACCACCAAGGTCGGCAGCGCCAACGTCGGCGCAGTGGCGGCCGGCGCCTCCACCACCGTCTCCGCGCAGATCCCGGCGCAGAACGCGGGCAGTTACCAGCTGACCGCCAAGGTGGACGAGGGCAACCAGGTCATCGAGCAGGACGAGACCAACAACGCGCTGACCAGCCCGCTGACGGTCAGCCAGGTCGCCTCCTCCGACCTGGTCGCCTCGCCCAGCACCTGGTCGCCGTCCAACCCCTCGGCGGGCAGCGCGGTGAACTTCACCGTCGCGGTCAAGAACCAGGGCACGGTGGCGAGCGCGTCCGGCAGCCACGGCATCACGGTGACCGTCACGGACGCCACCACCGGCAGCGTGGTGAAGACCCTGACCGGGGCCTACACCGGCACGCTCGCCCCCGGCGCCACCAGCAGCCCGGTCTCGCTGGGCAGTTGGACCGCCGCGAACGGCCGCTACACCGTCAAGACGGTGATCGCCGCGGACGCCGACGAGCTGCCCGTGAAGCAGACCAACAACACCTCCAGCCAGGCCCTGTACGTCGGACGCGGCGCCAACATGCCGTTCGACACCTACGAGGCCGAGGACGGCGTCCTGGCGGGCGGGGCGCAGGTGGTCGGACCCAACCGCACCATCGGCGACCTGGCCGGCGAGGCCTCCGGCCGCAAGGCGGTCACCCTGAACAACACCGGCGCGTCGGTGGAGTTCACCGCCAAGGCGGACACCAACACCCTGGTCACCCGGTTCTCCATCCCGGACGCCGCGGGCGGTGACGGCACCAACGCCACGCTGAACGTCTACGTCGACGGCACCTTCCTGAAGTCCATCGACCTGACCTCCAAGTACGCCTGGCTGTACGGCTCGGAGACCAGCCCCGGCAACACCCCGAGCGCCGGCAGCCAGCGGCACATCTACGACGAGGCGAACGTCCTGCTGGGCACCACGGTGCACGCGGGCAGCAAGATCAGGCTGCAGAAGGACACCGCGAACACCAGCCAGTACGCGATCGACTTCGTCAGCCTGGAGCAGGCCACCCAGATCGCCAACCCGGACCCGGCCAAGTACGTGGTCCCGGCGGGCTTCTCGCACCAGGACGTGCAGAACGCCCTGGACAAGGTCCGGATGGACACCACCGGCACCCTGGTCGGCGTCTACCTGCCGGCCGGCGACTACCAGACCGCGAGCAAGTTCCAGGTCTACGGCAAGGCCGTCAAGGTGATCGGCGCCGGTCCGTGGTTCACCCGGTTCTACGCCCCGACCAGCCAGTCCAACACCGACGTCGGCTTCCGCGCCGAGTCGACCGCCAACGGCTCGACCTTCAGCGGCTTCGCCTACTTCGGCAACTACACCTCGCGGATCGACGGCCCCGGAAAGGTCTTCGACTTCTCCAACGTCGCGAACATCACGATCGACAACATCTGGACCGAGCACATGGTCTGCATGTACTGGGGCGCCAACACGGACTCCATGACGATCACCAACTCGCGGATCCGCGACACCTTCGCCGACGGCATCAACATGACCAACGGTTCGACCGACAACCTGGTCTCCAACAACGAGGCCCGGGCCACCGGTGACGACTCCTTCGCGCTCTTCTCCGCCATCGACGCGGGCGGCGCGGACGAGAAGAACAACGTCTTCCAGAACCTGACGTCGATCCTGACCTGGCGCGCGGCGGGCGTCGCGGTGTACGGCGGCTTCGCCAACACCTTCCGCAACATCCACATCGCGGACACCCTCTGCTACTCGGGCATCACCATCTCCTCGCTGGACTTCGGCTACCCGATGAACGGCTTCGGGACGGACCCGACCAACCTGCAGAACATCTCCATCGTCCGGGCCGGCGGCCACTTCTGGGGCGCGCAGACCTTCCCGGGCATCTGGGTGTTCTCCGCCTCCAAGGTGTTCCAGGGCATCCGGGTCAGCGACGTGGACATCGTCGACCCGACCTACAGCGGCATCATGTTCCAGACCAACTACGTCGGCGGTCAGCCGCAGAACCCCATCAAGGACACCGTCTTCACCAACGTGTCGATCAGCGGGGCGCAGAAGAGCGGCGACGCCTACGACGCCAAGTCCGGCTTCGGCCTCTGGGCCAACGAGATGCCGGAGTCGGGCCAGGGCCCGGCCGTCGGTGACGTCACCTTCAACCGCCTGACGCTCAGCAACAACGCGGTGGACATCCGCAACACCACGTCCACGATGCACATCACCGTCAACCCGTAACCCCCTCCGACCCCGGACAGGGCGGGCGCCCCTGACAGCGCCCGCCCTGTTCGGCATGTCCGGGAACGGTGCGCCGTCGGAGGCCCGACGGGGCGTCAGACCCGGCGCGGGACCGGGCCGGTGGAGCCGCGGACGACGAGTTCGGGCTCGAAGAGGAGTTCGCCGGGGGCGACGGCGCCGCCGTCGATCTGGCCGACCAGGAGGTCGACGGCCGCCCGGCCCAGCTCCTGGATCGGCTGGCGGACGGTGGTCAGCGGGGGGCGGGTGCAGTTGATGAAGACCGAGTCGTCGTAGCCGATCACCGAGAGGTCGCCGGGGACGTCGAGGCCGGCCCGGCGGGCGGCCCGGACCACGCCCAGCGCGAGCGGGTCGCTGGCGCAGATGACGCCGGTGACGCCGGCGTCCAGCAGGCGCCGGGCGGCGGCGTGGCCGGCCTCCAGGCCGAAGAGGGCGTGGGCGACCCACTCGGGGCGCGGCTCGCGGCCCTGCAGGGCGTACTGGCGGGTGTACGAGGCGAGTTTGCGGCGGGACGGCACGTGGTCCGCAGGGCCGACCATCAGGCCGATCCGCTCGTGGCCCAGCGTGCTCAGGTGGCCGAAGGCCTGGGCCACCGCGACCGTGTCGTCGGTGGAGACCTGCGGGAAGCCGAGCCGCTCCACGGAGGCGTTCAACAGCACCACGGGGACGCCGCGTTCGCGCAGCTGCGCGAAGTGCTCGTGGGAGGCGTCGGCCTCGGCGCAGTGGCCGCCCGCGAAGACCACGCCGGAGACCTGCTGGTCGAGCAGCATGCTGACGTGGCCTGCCTCCCCGAGGCCGCCCGCGGTCCGGGTGCACAGCAGCGGCGTGAAACCGCGTTGCGCGAGCGCGCCCGCGACCGCCTCGGCCAGCGCCGGGAAGATCGGGTTCTGCAGCTCCGGCAGCACCAGCCCGATGAGCCGGGCGCGTTCCCCGCGCAGCTGGGTCGGCCGCTCGTAGCCGAGCACGTCGAGGGCGGTGAGCACCGCGACCCGGGTGGCGGCGCCGACCCCCGGCCGGCCGTTGAGGACCCGGCTGACCGTGGCCTCGCTGACTCCCACTTGCTGCGCCACCAGGGAAAGCTTGCTCTTCATGCGCAAAAGTAGAACAGATGCGCGCAAGAACATTGTCGTCCGATGCGTAGTCGTAACTTTTCGCTTTCTCGTCAACCTCTTGCGTAGAGACGTTCAAGGACCTACGTTCCTCACACGTCGGCGTTCGCCCGGCCTCACCGAAACCTCTCCCACCCATGGGGTACGCATGAAGCTGAACAGATCGAGCAGAATGGCCGTCGTCGCGCTCGCGGCCGGGATGCTGCTGACCGCCGCCGCCTGCAGCAGCAGCGGCTCCTCCGCCGGCAGCAGCGATGCCGCCGGCGGGGTGGCGGACGGCAAGCCGCTCGACCCGAACGCGACCGTCACCATCTCCATCGACTGCGCTCCGGGTGCGGACCAGGCCGCGGGCAAGGCCAACTACGCCGACGACCTCGCGCTCTTCAAGACCAAGTACCCGAACGTCACCATCAACGCGAAGCCGTACGTCGGCCAGTGCGAGGTGCCGGCCCAGCAGACCGCGCAGTACAAGGCGCACGACGAGACCGGCGCGTTCCACGCCTACTTCACCGACCGCGAGCAGACCCTCAACTCGGGCGACGCGCAGGACATCACCAAGTACGTCAACGACCAGACGGTGCCGGGCTTCTCGTCCATGCTGCCGAGCGTCAAGCAGAACATGACGGTCGACAACAAGGTCTACGCGCTGCCGATCAACTACTACAGCACCGGCCTGGTCTACAACCGCGACCTGTTCAAGCAGGCCGGCCTCGACCCGGACAAGCCGCCGACGACCTGGGACGAGGTGCAGGCCGCGGCCAAGAAGATCGCCGCGCTGGGCAACGGCATCTCCGGCTACGAGGACTACAGCGGCGGCAACACCGGCGGCTGGCACTTCACCTCCGAGCTCTACAGCCTCGGCGGCAAGATGGTCTCGGCGGACGGCAAGAAGGCCGCCTTCAACTCGGCGGAGGGCAAGCAGGTCCTCAAGCGCCTGCACGACATGCGCTTCACCGACCAGAGCATCAGCGCCACCCCGGTCACCCAGTGGGCCGACGCCTTCCCGCCGCTGGCCACCGGCAAGGTCGGCATGTTCCTCGGCGCGCCCGACGTCGTGAAGCACCTGATCGAGGTGCTCGGCGCGGACAAGAACGCCTACGGCCTCGGCCCGATGCCGGGCGCCAGCGGCCCGGGCAACAGCCTCGGCGGCGGCGACCTGTACTACATCAAGAAGGGCCAGACCCCGAACCAGATCAAGGCCGAGATCGCCTGGATCAACTTCCAGTACCAGACCCCCGACGCCGGCCAGTTCAACTTCGCCCGCGCCAAGACCCTGGCCGGCAGCAGCAAGGACCCGGTCGCGATCGCCGTCCCGCAGCCGTACTTCTGGAGCGCCGACTCGCCGCAGATCCAGGCGATCACCGCGTCGCTGAAGACCAACGGCAACCTGCCGCTGACCAACTACGACCCCTACGTCAAGAACCCCACCACCACGCTGACCGAGCCCCCGGCCGCCCAGCAGCTCTACAAGGTCCTCGACACCGCCATGTCGGCGGCCATGACCGACCCCAACGCGAACCTCGACAGCGTGCTCGCCACCGCCGAGTCCCAGGCGAACCAGATCCTGGCCAACCAGTGACCCGTGCCGTCCGGCCGGACCGCGCCTCCCCGCGGTCCGGCCGGCGGCCGGCACCCTGACGAGGAGTCACCCCCATGACCACCACGCTGACTCGCGGCCGGGCCCGCGCCGAAGCGGCCCGCACCGCCACCCGGCCGCCGGGCGGTGCCCTGCGCCGCTCGCTGGCGCGCAACCTGCGGGCCCACGCCTTCCTGATCGGCGCCCTGCTCTGCTTCGCGCTGTTCACCTGGTACCCGATGGTCCGCGAGATCGTCATGTCGTTCCAGAAGGTCCGCTACGGCGAGACCCACTGGGTCGGCTTCGACAACTTCCGGCAGATCTTCGCCGACCCCGAGTTCTGGCCGGCCTGGCGCCACACCCTGGAGTTCACCGGCGTCGCGCTGGTCTTCGGCTTCGTGGCGCCGTTCGTCTCGGCGATCGTGATCAACGAGTTCCGGCACGCGCAGAGCTACCTGCGGGCCCTGGTGTACCTGCCCGTGATGCTGCCCCCGGTCGCGGGCATCCTGCTCTTCAAGTACTTCATGGACCCCGGCTACGGCCTGTTCAACCAGATCCTGCACGCCCTGCACCTGCCCACCTCGTCCTGGCTGGCCTCGCAGGACACCGCGATGTTCTCCCTGGTCATCGTCTCGACCTGGGCCAACATGGGCAGCGCCACCCTGGTCTACCTCGCCGCCCTGCAGAGCATCCCCGGCGAGCTCTACGAGGCCGCCGAACTGGACGGGGCCGGCGTGCTGCGGCGGATCTGGCACGTCACCGTGCCGCAGACCCGCCTGATCCTCTCGCTGATGCTGATGCTGCAGGTGGTCGCCACCATGCAGATGTTCACCGAGTCCTTCGTGCTCACCGGCGGCGGACCCCAGGGCTCGACCACGACGGTGGTCTACCTGCTCTACAACTACGCGTTCAGCTACGACAAGTTCAACACCGCGGCCGCACTGGGAGTCGTCCTGCTGCTGGTACTCGGCTGCTTCTCGGCCGTCTACCTGTGGCTGGAGCGCCGGGGCGGGGAGGAGTGACGATGAGCAAGACCGCCCGCAGTGCCGCCACCCGCACCCTGATCTCACCTGTCCGCCTCAACCAGCCCGGCGGACGCCGGACCTACCGGATCGTGCTGGCCCTCACCCTGCTGATCACCACCGTGGTCTTCGTCGGCCCGCTGTACTGGATGGCGACCGGCGGCTTCAAGTCCTCCCAGGAACTGGTCCAGACCCCGCCCACGCTCATCCCCAGCAACCCCAGCACGCACGCCTTCACCGAGGCATGGGACCGGCTCGGGATGGCCCAGCTGCTGCTCAACACGGTCGTCTACGCCGGCGGCGCGCTGCTCCTGCAGCTGGTGTTCTGCGTCGCCGCCGCGTACTCGCTGTCCAAGCTGCGCCCGGTGCTCGGCAACGTGATCCTGGGCATGATGCTGGCCTCCATGATGATCCCCGCGGCCGCCCTGGTGATCCCGCAGTACCTGACGGTGCTCGACCTGCCGCTGGTGCACTGGAACCTGATGAACACCCCGTGGGTGATCTGGCTGCCCACCGTGGCCAACGCCTTCAACATCTTCCTGCTCAAGCGGTTCTTCGACTCGATCCCCAACGAGCTGCTCGACGCGGCCGCGATCGACGGGGCGGGTCCGGTCCGGGTGCTGTGGTCCGTCGTGCTCCCGCTGTCGCGGCCGATCCTCGGCGTGGTGTCGATCTTCGGCCTGGTCGCGGTCTGGAAGGACTTCCTGTGGCCGCTGATCACCGTGCCCGCGCACGAGACGCTGAACGTCGGGGTCAACACCGCGGCGACCTCCATGCCGCAGAACTCGCTGATCGCGGGCCTGTTCATCGCCTCCATCCCGACCATCGCCCTGTTCCTGGTCTTCCAGCGCAACATCATGGCGGGCCTCACCGCGGGCAGCCTCAAGGGCTGAGTCCCGCACCGACAACTTCTGAAAGGAAACCCTGACCGTGTCAGAGCAGTGGTGGCGGAACGCGGCGATCTACCAGGTGTACCCGCGCAGTTTCGCCGACGGCAACGGCGACGGGATCGGGGACCTCGCCGGAGTGCGCGCAAACCTGCCTTACCTGGCCGAACTCGGCTTCGACGCGCTGTGGTTCAACCCCTGGTACCCCTCGCCGATGGCCGACGGCGGCTACGACGTCGCCGACTACCGGGACGTCGACCCCGCCTTCGGCACCCTCGCCGAGGCCGAGCAGCTGATCGCCGAGGCCGCCGAACTGGGCCTGCGCACCATCGTCGACATCGTGCCCAACCACGTCTCCGACCGGCACCCGTGGTTCCAGGCCGCGCTCGCCGCCGCCCCCGGCAGCCCGGAGCGCGACCTGTTCCACTTCCGCGAGGGCCGCGGCGCCGAGGGCGAGCTCCCGCCCAACGAGTGGAAGTCCGAGTTCGGCGGCTGCCCGTGGACCCGGCTCCCCGACGGCCAGTGGTACCTCCACCTGTTCGCCGCCGCCCAGCCCGACCTCAACTGGGAGCACCCGCAGGTCCGCGCCGAACACCTGGACATCCTGCGGTTCTGGTTCGACCGCGGCGCCGCGGGCGTGCGCATCGACTCGGCCGGCCTGCTCACCAAGGACCCCGAGCTCGCCGACGTCGAACCCGGCCGCCCGCACCCCTACGTCGACCGGGACGACCTGCACGGCATCTACCGCACCTGGCGCGCGGTCGCCGACGGCTACAGCCCGCCGCGGGTCCTGATCGGCGAGGTCTGGGTCCCCGACGCGGAGCGCTTCGCCCGCTACCTGCGCCCGGACGAGATGCACACCGCGTTCAACTTCGACTTCCTGGCCCGTCCCTGGGACGCCGCCGCGCTCCGGGAGTCGATCGACACCACGCTCGCCGCGCACGCGCCCGTCGGCGCCCCGGCGACCTGGGTGCTCGCCAACCACGACGTCACCCGCACCATCACCCGCTACGGGCGCGAGGACACCCGCTTCGAGTTCGCCGCCAAGGCCTTCGGCACCCCGACCGACCTGGTGCTCGGCCGCCGGCGGGCCCGCGCCGCCGCCCTGCTCACGCTGGCGCTGCCCGGCTCGCTCTACGTCTACCAGGGCGAGGAGCTCGGCCTGCCCGAGGTCGAGGACCTCCCGCTGGCCGCCCTGCAGGACCCGATGCACTTCCGCTCCGGCGGCACCGACCCCGGCCGCGACGGCTGCCGCGTCCCGCTGCCCTGGACCGGCGACCACCCGCCGTACGGCTTCACCCGCGAGGGCAAGGACCCCTGGCTGCCGCAGCCCGCCGACTGGGCCCCGCTCACCGTCGCCGCCCAGACCGGCGACCCCGCCTCCATGCTGGAGCTCTACCGCACCGCACTCCACCTCCGCCGCACCATCACCGGCCCCCTCACCTGGAGCGCGGACGCCCCGCCCGGCGTCCTCTCCTTCACCCGCGACGACCTGCACTGCCTCGTCAACCTCACCGCGGGAGCGCTCCCGCTCCCCACCGACGCCGAAGTCGTTCTCGCCAGCAGCGAACTGACGGACGGTCAACTCCCGACCGACACGGCGGTGTGGCTCCGCCGCTAGGGCCGTGGCGTGCGGGTGGTCCGCCCGGGGGTGAGACGCCCCCCGGGCGGATCCGTCTGTCGACGCTCCGTCAGGAGTGCTTCGCGCTCGCCGTCACGGCGTCGCGCAGCCTGGTCGGGAGGTCGGGGCCCTCGGGGAGGGTCTGCAGGTTGGGGGTGGCGGGGTCGGGGGCGATCAACAGGAAGTGCTGGGCGGGGTGGGCGCCGGCCGCCTCGGTGACGGCGCGGGCGATCGCGGGGTCGGCGGCGGCGGTGACGATCAGCGAGCAGTCGCGGATCAACAGCCCGCCGAGGGCGGCCTCGGCGTGGTCGGCGGTGGTGGTGACGTAGGAGGCGCGAGTTCCTCGTTCGGCTACGACGGCGCCGGGAAGATGACCTCCCGCACCGACGCCGCCGGCACCTCGTCCTACACCTACGACAAGGCCGGCCGACTGGCCACCATGACCGACCCGGCCTCCGGCGCCACCGCCGGCTACGGGTACGACCGGGACTCCCAGCCCGTCAGCGTCGGCTACGGCGTCGGCAACGCCGGCCGCAGCTTCGGCTACGACGCGCTGCACCGGATGACCAGCGACACCGTCACCGCCGGCAGCGGCGGCACCGTCGCCTCGACGACCTACACCTACAACCTCGACGACCAGCTCACCGGCAAGACCACCACCGGCTTCGCCGGGGCCGCCGCCAACACCTACACCTACGACCAGACCGGCCGCCTGACCTCCTGGAACAACGGGACCACGACCACGGCCTACGGGTACGACGCCGCCGGCAACCGCACCCAGATCGGCAACCGGACGCAGAGCTTCGACGCCCGCAACCGGCTGCTGGACGACGGCACGGCGAGCTACACGTACACCGCCCGCGGCACCATGTCCGGCAAGACCCCGCACGGCGGAGCCACCGAGGCGATGCAGTTCGACGCCTTCGACCGGCTTCGAAACGACGGCGCCCAGTCCTACGACTACGACGCCTTCGACCGGCTGCTGACCACCGGCGCCACCACGCTCGCCTACTCCGGAACCGGTGACCTGGTCGCCTCCGACGGCACCGCGGCCTACTCCCGCGATCCCGGCGGCGTGATCACCGGCATCGCCCAGGGCGGCAGCCACACCATCGCCCTGACCGACCAGCACGACGACCTCGTCGGCGACCTCGCCCCGACGGGCACCGCGCTCGCCGACTCGGCCGCCTTCGACCCGCTCGGCAACACCATCGCCACCGCGGGCACCCGGCGTTCGCTCGGCTTCCAGTCCGACTACACCGACGCGGTGACCGGCAAGGTCGACATGCTGGCGCGCTGGTACGACCCGTCGACCAGCACCTTCACCTCCCG
The DNA here is from genome assembly GCF_053595195.1 of Kitasatospora sp. NPDC002522. Taxonomy (NCBI): domain Bacteria; kingdom Bacillati; phylum Actinomycetota; class Actinomycetes; order Kitasatosporales; family Streptomycetaceae; genus Kitasatospora; species Kitasatospora sp. NPDC002522. The sequence goes on along the minus strand of NZ_JBSFXE010000003.1, from coordinate 204,910 downwards.
CGACACCTACAGCCCCGACCACGTGGTCTCGGACCTGCCCGACCGGTACGCCGTCGAGGGCATGGACCCGTGGTGGTCCGACCCCAACCCCAGCATCGCCCAGGACCGCTACGCCTACGCCGACGGCGACCCGCTGGCCTTCACCGACCCCGACGGCCACTGGCCGAAGTGGCTGAAGTCGGCCGCCCACGCGGTCTCCAGCACCGTCACCAACGTCGTCGAGCACCCGGTCAGCGCCCTGGAGACCGGCGCCAACTTCGTCTACCAGGTCTCCGGCGCCGCCGACGTGGTCAGCTGCGCCACCCACCCGGGCTGGGGCAACTGCGCGATGGCCGTACTCGCCGTCGCGTCCTACATCCCCGCCGTCGGCGAGGGCGCCATCGCGCTGCGCGGCGTCGCCGCCGCCAGCAAGACCGCCCGCGTGGTCGGCGCCATCGGCAAGGGGGCCCGGGCGGTCAACACCGGCCTGTACGCCTCGCACGTCGCCGGCGACGTGTACCACGGCCACTACAAGCAGGCGTTCAAGGACGTCGCCACCGGCCTGGTGCTCGGCAAGCTGTCCAAGCACGTCGGCAGCGGCATCAGGCGCGGCGGAAGTGCCGGACGGGCCTTTGCCGGTGCCGCCCGAGCCGGCCGCCGCGGCGCCCCCAACGCGACCGTCTTCCACTACGGCCATACCGGGAACGAGCACTACAGCATCCAGGTCCACGGCGAGGAGGGCTCCCGCCACGCGCACGGCTACGCCAGCAACGGCAACCTCAAGCCCGGTCCCAAGACCGAGCCGTCCACCAACCGCCACGGTCCGTTCAACCGGGCCTTCGACATCCACGTCCCCAACACGCACGGAGCACACGGCGCGATGGACGGCGCCTACGCGAAGCGTCCGAAGAGCATCGGCACGTACGACTACATGCACAACAGCTGCGCCACGTATTGTGGCGGCGTCCTGCGGGCGGGAGGTCTGAACGTCCCGCGCAACAGCCTCCTGATGAAGCTGTTCCTGGCCACCCAGCGGCGCCACCGCCGCTGACCCCACCCGGGTGCGGGGGCGTCGAGGCGCCCCCGCACCCGCCCCGTTCCGAGACCACGAGAGAACCACCATGACCAAAGCCGACTGGGACTGGGCCGCCGAGGCCCGCGCACTCGAACGGGCCGCGGCCGACGCCCGCCCGGAGGACCGCCTGGCGTTCCTCTCCCAGGCCGGGGAACACTTCGCGACGGCCGGTGCGTACGACCGGGCGGTCGAACTGCTGAGGTCCGTCGCCGAGCAGAGCGGCGACCCGGATGACGCCGCGTCACCCGTGCTGGCGTACGCCCTGCTGAGGGCCGGCCGCGAGGAGGAGGGGCGGGCCGTCGCCGCGGCCGCGCAGCGGCTGACCGACCGGCGGGCGGACTGGCGCGAGCACCGGGAACTGGCCGGCCACCTCGACCGGGCCGGACTGCTCCCCGAGGCCCTGGCGAACTACGACACCGCCCTCGCCCTGGTGCTCCGGCTGGCCGAGCCCGACGCGCCCCTCCCCGACGCGCCGGGCCTGCGGCCGCTGTCGCAGCTGTCCGAGGAGCGCCGCACCGTCCGCGAACGCCTCGGCCTCCCGCCCGACGACCACGACCGCGCGGCCCTCCGCCGCCTCCCCGCCCTCAAGCGCTGGCGCCTGCGCCGCTCCCGCTAGGGATTGACGCCAGGTCCTGGCGGGGCGTCAGATGCACCAGCCGTCGCGGTAGGCCGCCCAGTGGTCCGGGGTCGCGGCGAAGTCGACGTAGAGCGCCAGGCCGAAGTTCTGGCGGGCGTCCGGGCCGAGGGCGAGGCGGGCGCCGCGGACGGCGGCGCGGACGGTCTCCGCGTCGCCGTGGTGGGTGGAGCTGTCGGCCCAGTAGGCGGGCAGGCCCATCAGCAGGTCGGTGCCGGGCGGGGTGGCGGCCAGCGCCAGCGAGGTCTGCCGGGCGACGTAGCCGCCGTACAGCGACTCCACCGGCATCGAGGTGTCGTAGGACATCACCGCGATCTGGTCGACCCGCCGGGCCGCCTCGGCGAAGTACCCGCGGGACCACCACTTGCCGTGGCCGGTCAGCGCCAGCGAGACCCGCCCGACGCCCGGCCACGGGTCGATCTGCGGGGCCGCCACCGACAGCGGCGCCCCGCGCGCCGCGGTCACGCCGCGGACCTCGTCGAGCAGGGCGAGGAAGCCGGGCGAACCGGAGTGCACCGGCTCCAGGTCCAGGTGGACGCCGTCGAAGCCGAGGTCGAGCACCTGCCGGGCCGAGTCGGCCACCCGGCCGCGCACCGCGGGATCGTCCAGGTGCAGGCCGTCCTTCTCCGGGGCGACCACGTCGCCCAGCCAGGACTGCACCCGCACCCCGGGCAGCGCGGCGTGCGCCCGCCGCACGAAGTCCGCGGCGCCGGGCGCCAGCGCCGGGTCCAGCGAACCGTCGTGGCCGAGCGGCCCGGTGTGCACGTACAGGTCGTGGATGCCGGTGCCGGCCAGCCGGGCGACCAGCGAGCCGAGGTCGGCGGGGGAGCGGCGGCCGTCCACCCAGGCGTGGCCGAGCCAGAGCGCGTCCCGGCCGCGGGTGCGGGCGTCCGCCGGCGGCTCGCCCGCGTAGCCCCAGCGCAGCGCGACCGCCGCGCCGAGCAGCGGCAGTACCGCCAGGACGAGCGCCAGGCCGAGCGCGGTGACGGCGCGCCGCCGCCAGGACCAGCGGACCCGGCCCGCCCAGCGGCGACGCGCCCGGCCCGGCAGCGTCCGCCATTCGGACCAGCTCGGCGCTCTCGACGGCCGCAATTCCCGGCGCCGTCCCCCCGGTTCGGTCATGGTCACGCTCCCTTCCGGTGGACAAGGACGCCCACGATGCGAAACGGGTTCCGCCGCCCGGGCACCGGCCCGATACCCTGGCGGGGTGCGCCCCCGATCCAGGTGGGGCCGCATAGCCGACAGCCGTCGCACTCAGGGAGCAGCCTCATGGCCATCGCCGTACCCACGTCCACTCAGCAGGACCGCGCCGACGCCTTGCGGGAGGCTCTCGCCACCCGGGTGGTGGTCGCCGACGGCGCGATGGGCACGATGCTGCAGGCGCAGGAGCCCACGCTGGAGGACTTCGAGCAGCTGGAGGGCTGCAACGAGATCCTCAACGTGACCCGTCCGGACATCGTCCGCTCGGTGCACGACGCCTACTTCGCGGTCGGCGTGGACTGCGTGGAGACCAACACCTTCGGCGCCAACCACGCCGCGCTCGGCGAGTACGACATCTCGGACCGGGTCTTCGAACTCTCCGAGGCCGGTGCCCGGATCGCCCGGGAGGCCGCCGACGCGCACACCGCCGAGGACGGCCGCACCCGCTGGGTGCTCGGCTCGATCGGCCCCGGCACCAAGCTGCCCACCCTCGGCCACACCACCTTCGCGGTGGTCCGCGAGGGCTTCCGGCTGAACGCGGCGGGCCTGATCGCCGGCGGCGCCGACGCGCTGCTGGTGGAGACCAGCCAGGACCTGCTGCAGACCAAGGCCTCGATCCTGGGCTGCAAGGCCGCGCTCGCCGAGGCCGGCCTCGACCTGCCGATCCTCGCCCAGGTCACCGTGGAGACCACCGGCACCATGCTGCTCGGCTCGGAGATCGGCGCGGCGCTGACCGCGCTGGAGCCGCTCGGCATCGACTTCATCGGCATGAACTGCGCCACCGGCCCCGCCGAGATGAGCGAGCACCTGCGCTACCTGGCGAAGAACGCCAAGGTCGGCCTGTCCTGCATGCCGAACGCCGGCCTGCCGGTGCTCACCAAGGACGGCGCGCACTACCCGCTCAGCCCGGTCGAACTCGCCGACGCGCACGACGCGTTCACCCGCGAGTACGGCCTGGCGCTGGTCGGCGGCTGCTGCGGCACCACCCCCGAGCACCTGCGCCAGGTGGTCGAGCGGGTGCAGGGCCGCCCGATCGCGGTGCGCGAGCCGAAGCCCGAGCCGGCCGCCGCCTCGCTGTACCAGTCGGTGCCGTTCCGGCAGGACACCTCCTACCTGGCGATCGGCGAGCGCACCAACGCCAACGGCTCGAAGAAGTTCCGCGAGTCGATGCTGGCCGGCGACTGGCAGGCCTGCGTGGAGATCGCCCGCGAGCAGATCCGCGAGGGCGCCCACCTGCTCGACCTGTGCGTCGACTACGTCGGCCGCGACGGCGTCGCCGACATGACCGAGGTCGCGACCCGCCTGGCCACCGCCTCCACCCTGCCGATCGTGCTGGACTCCACCGAGCCGCCGGTGCTGCGGGCCGGCCTGGAGGCGCTCGGCGGCCGCGCGGTGCTCAACTCCGTCAACTACGAGGACGGCGACGGCCCGGACACCCGGTTCGGGAGGATCGCCGCGCTGGCCCGGGAGCACGGCGCCGGCCTGATCGCCCTCACCATCGACGAGGAGGGCCAGGCCCGCACCGCCGAGACCAAGGTGGCGATCGCCGAGCGGCTGATCGAGCAGCTCACCACCGAGTACGGCGTCGACGAGTCCTCGATCCTGGTGGACTGCCTCACCTTCACGCTGGCCACCGGCCAGGAGGAGTCCCGCCGCGACGGCATCGAGACCATCGAGGCGATCCGCGAACTGAAGCGCCGTCACCCCGCCGTGCAGACCACGCTCGGGCTGTCGAACATCTCCTTCGGCCTCAACCCGGCCGCCCGACAGGTGCTCAACTCGGTCTTCCTGCACGAGTGCGTGGAGGCCGGCCTGGACTCGGCGATCGTGCACGCCGCCAAGATCCTGCCGATGAACCGGATCCCCGAGGAGCAGCGGGCCACCGCCCTCGACCTGGTCTACGACCGCCGCGCCGAGGGCTACGACCCGCTGCAGAAGCTGCTGCAGCTGTTCGAGGGCGTCTCCGCGGCCTCGAACGCCGCGTCCAAGGCCGAGGAGCTGGCGGCCCTGCCGCTGGACGAGCGCCTGCAGCGCCGGATCATCGACGGCGAGCGCAAGGGCCTGGAAGCCGACCTGGACGACGCGCTGACGGAGCGTCCGGCGCTGGAGATCATCAACGACACGCTGCTGTCCGGCATGAAGGTGGTCGGCGAGCTGTTCGGCTCCGGCCAGATGCAGCTGCCGTTCGTGCTCCAGTCCGCCGAGGTGATGAAGGCCGCGGTGGCCCACCTGGAGCCGCACATGGAGAAGGCCGACAGCGCGGGCAAGGGCACCATCGTGCTGGCCACCGTCAAGGGCGACGTCCACGACATCGGCAAGAACCTGGTCGACATCATCCTCTCCAACAACGGCTACACCGTCGTCAACCTCGGCATCAAGCAGCCCGTCTCGGCGATCCTGGACGCCGCGCAGGAGCACAAGGCCGACGTGATCGGCATGTCCGGCCTGCTGGTCAAGTCCACGGTGATCATGAAGGAGAACCTGGAGGAGCTCAACCAGCGCGGACTCGCCGCCGACTACCCCGTCATCCTCGGCGGCGCCGCGCTCACCCGCGCCTACGTCGAGCAGGACCTGCACGCCGTCTACCAGGGCGAGGTCCGCTACGCCCGGGACGCCTTCGAGGGCCTGCGGCTGATGGACGCCCTGGTCGCCGTCAAGCGCGGCGTGCCCGGCGCCGTGCTGCCCGAGCTCAAGCAGCGCCGGCACGCCCGGGTCGAGGTGGAGGAGCCGGAGGAGGTCAACCTCGGGCAGATCCGCTCCGACGTGGCCACCGACAACCGGGTGCCGGTCCCGCCGTTCTGGGGCGACCGGATCGTCAAGGGCATCCCGTTCCAGGACTACGCGTCCTGGCTGGACGAGGACGCGCTGTTCAAGGGCCAGTGGGGCCTGAAGGCGGCGCGCAGCGGCGGGCCCAGCTACGAGGAGCTGGTGGAGACCGAGGGCCGGCCGCGGCTGCGGATGTGGCTGGACCGGCTGCAGACCGAGGGCTGGCTGGAGCCCGCCGTGGTCTACGGCTACTTCCCGGCCAACTCCAAGGGCGACGACCTGGTGCTGTACGGCGAGGACGGCTCCGAGCGGACCCGCTTCACCTTCCCCCGCCAGCGCCGCGGCCGGCGGCTCTGCCTGGCCGACTTCTTCCGCCCGGAGGAGAGCGGCGAGCGCGACGTGGTCGGCCTGCAGGTGGTCACCATGGGCAACCGGATCTCCGAGGCCGCGAACGAGCTGTTCGCCGCCGACTCCTACCGCGACTACCTCGAACTGCACGGCCTGTCCGTGCAGTTGGCCGAGGCGCTGGCCGAGTTCTGGCACGCCCGGGTGCGCTTCGAGCTGGGCTTCGGCGACGAGGACCCGCAGGACGTGCGCGACATGTTCGCGCTCAAGTACCGCGGCGCCCGGTTCTCGCTCGGCTACGGCGCCTGCCCGGAGCTGGAGGACCGCGCCAAGATCGCCGAGCTGCTGAAGCCCGAGCGGGTCGGAGTGATCCTCAGCGAGGAGTACCAGCTGCACCCCGAGCAGTCCACCGACGCGATCGTGATCCACCACCCCGAGGCGAAGTACTTCAACGCCAGGTAGATCTTCAACCCGGGGTCATCCGTTCGCCTCGTGCGCGTTCGGTGCAAACACCAGCCCCGGGCGTAAGCTTGATGATCCTGAACGGGCCGGTCCGCTCACCTGCGGGCCGGCCTGTGCCATCCCCGGACGCGCTCCGGGCGACCTCTCGGAAGGACGGCGGGCATGACGACGGTCTCGACCCCCATCCGCGTCGGCGGCTCCGGCACCGGCCTGCAGGCCGTGCTGCTGGACATGGACGGCACCCTGGTCGACACGGAGGACTTCTGGTGGCAGGCCGAGGTCACGCTCTTCGCCGAGCTGGGACACGCGCTGGACGCCACCGACCGGGCCCAGGTGGTCGGCGGACCGATGACCCGGGTGATCGACTACCTGCGGGGCCGCACCGGCGTGCAGCTCAGCCCGGCCGAGCTGACGGTGCTGATCAACCAGCGCTTCGTCGACCTGCTCGGCGGCGGCGTCCCGCTGATGCCCGGCGCCGAGCGGCTGCTGAACACGCTGGCCGCGCACGGCGTCCCGGCCGCCCTGGTGTCCGCCTCGCACCGGCACATCATCGACATCGTGCTGCACAGCCTGGGGGCCGAGAACTTCGCCTTCTCCATCGCCGGCGACGAGGTGCCGCGCACCAAGCCGCACCCCGACCCGTACCTGGCCGCGGTCGCCCGGTTCGGCGCCGAGCCGGCCCGCTGCGTCGTCATCGAGGACGCGCCGACCGGCGTGCGGGCCGCCGAGGCGGCCGGCTGCCCGGTGATCGCGGTGCCCTCGGTGGCCGCCATCGAGCCGGCCCCGGGCCGGCTGGTGCTGTCCTCGCTGGAGCAGGTCGACCTGGAGCTGCTGCACACTCTGGCCGGCACCAGGGTGTGACGTTCGTCTCGGCCGGGTGGTATGCCGGTGTCGTTCCGCATTCGGTGGTATGCGGAACGTGTCCGTCATCAGGGGCGAAATCGGGCATTGCCTGACAACTCGTCGGACGCCCCGGAATGATCGTCCGGACCCCGGTCACCGGCCCCTCGCGCGGCCGGTGACCGTCCGGAGCCGATGTGGCACGCTACATCCGATCAGTCCCCACACCGCGTCGCCGCACCGCCGCCGGGAGACCCCGGCCCGCGGGCGAGCGCACGGTCGTACCGACCCGCGGCCGCCGCCCCACCCCGGCGCCGGACGCCGGGCCACCGGCGACAGCCGGCCGCACGCAGTAAGGAAGACCACCCCGCATGACTACGCCGAACCGCCTGGCCGTGCTCAGCTGCGCCGCGCTCGTCGCCACCACGGCCGCCGGCTGTGCCTCCGTCGAGAAGGCCGCCTCCGGCGGCGACGGCGGCAGCTCCGTGACCATGGGCACCACCAGCGTGACCAGCGTGCTCGACCCCGCCGGTGCGTACGACGCGGGCTCCTGGCTGGTGCTGAACAACACCTTCCAGTCGCTGCTCTCCTTCCCGGCCGGGGCGACCGTGCCGCAGCCGGAGGCCGCGCAGGCGTGCGAGTTCACCAGCACGGACACCATGACGTACCACTGCACCCTCAAGCCGGGGCAGAAGTTCTCCAACGGGCACCCGCTGACCGCCGCCGACGTGGTCTTCTCCATCGACCGGATGAAGAAGATCAACGACCCGTCCGGCCCGTCCGCGCTGCTGTCGACCATCACCTCCGTGGAGGCCAAGGGCGACCTCGAGGTGGTCTTCCACCTGGGCGCCCCGGACGCGGTGCTCCCGGCGAAGCTGGCCTCCGCGGCCGGCTCGATCGTCGACCACCAGGTCTTCCCGGCCGACGGGCTGCTGGACAACACCAAGCTGGTCGGCTCCGGCCCGTACAAGATCGACTCGCTGGAGATGAACGGCAAGGCCCCGGCGAAGATCGTCCTGGTGCCGAACTCGCAGTACAAGGGCTCCGCGAAGCTCCAGAACACCAAGTTCACGCTGCGGTACTTCGACAAGCCGGACGCGCTGAAGTCCGCGCTGGACAGCGGCGACGTCGACCTCACCGACAACAGCCTGGAGCCGTCCGCGGCCGCCGAGATCAAGAACGACGGGCTGACCGGCAAGGGCAACCTGAAGGTCGCCGAGGGCGAGACCGGCGAGACCCGCTACCTGGTGTTCAACGCCAAGGACGCGGTGGCCGGCAACCCCGCCGTCCGGCAGGCCGTCGCCCAGCTGATCGACCGCAAGGCGCTCGCCCACGACGTCTACGCCGGCACCGTGCAGCCGCTGTACTCGGTGGTCCCGGCCGGCATCACCGGCCACAACACCGCCTTCTTCGACAAGTACGGCGAGCCGGACGTCAACAAGGCGAAGAAGATCCTCACCAACGCCCACGTCACCACCCCGGTCAAGCTCAACCTGACCTGGTCCCGGGCCCGGGCCGGCGCCGGCGAGCTGGAGGCCTTCAAGAAGCAGCTGGAGGCCAGCGGCCTGTTCCAGGTGACGGTCACCCAGGAGCCCGACTGGACCGCCTACCAGGCCGGCTGGAAGAACGGCAGCTACCAGGCCTACACCGTCGGTTGGACCCCCGACTACGCCGACCCGGACGACTACATCAGCCCGCTGGTGGTCGACGGCGGCGCGTTCCACAACGGCTGGGACAACCCGCAGATCAGCGAGAAGCTGGTGCCCGAGTCGATCAAGCTCACCGACCGCTCGGCGGGCGGCCAGTACGCCCAGATCCAGAACATGCTGGCCGACGGCGTGCCGATGATCCCGCTGTTCCAGAACAAGTCGTTCTACGTCTCCAAGAACAACATCACCGGCGTCGACGCCACCGTCGACAACACCGGCGTCTTCCGGTTCTGGGAGATCGGCAGCACCAAGAAGTAACGCTCCGTCAGGAGCACGAACCAACGGCCCGCCACCCCGCGAGGGGTGACGGGCCGTTCGGCTTCCGGGCGGACCCTAGAGCGCGCCCGGGCGGACCAGGCCGCTCTCGTAGGCGTACACCGCGGCCTGCACCCGGTCGCGCAGCTGCAGCTTGGTCAGCACGTGGCCGACGTGGGTCTTCACCGTGGTCTCGGAGACGAACAGCTCGGCCGCGATCTCCGCGTTCGACAGCCCGCGGGCCACCAGCCGCAGCACCTCCACCTCACGCTCCGTCAGCACGGTGAGCGCCTGCGGCGGGGTCTCGTCGCCGGACGGCAGCTTGGTGGCGTACATGTCCAGCAGGCGGCGGGTCACCGACGGGGCCAGCATCGCCGCGCCGTCCGCCACCACCCGGATCGCCTGCACCAGCTCCTCGGCCGGGACGTCCTTCAGCAGGAAGCCGCTGGCCCCGGCGCGCAGCGCCTCCACCACGTACTCGTCCAGGTCGAAGGTGGTGAGCACCAGCACCTTCGCCGGGCCGTCGCGGCCCGGGCCGGCGATCCGGCGGGTGGCCTCGACGCCGTCCATCCGCGGCATCCGGATGTCCATCAGCACCACGTCCGGCTGCAGGGCGCGGACCTGGTCCAGCGCCTGCTGCCCGTCGCCCGCCTCGCCGACCACCACCAGGTCGGACTCCGCCTCCAGGATCATCCGGAAACCGGTACGCAGCAGCGGCTGGTCGTCCACCAGCAGCACACGGATCGTCACCCTACGACTCCTTGCGGGGGTTGGTCACAACAGCGATGGGCAGCGGGTACGGCGGGGGAGTGCCGCCGAACTCCGGGCAACTGGCCTGATGATCGCACCAGTCGCAGAGCCGGTTGCGGGTGGCCGGGAACTCGCCGGTGGCCACCGCCCGGGAGACCGCCTCCCACAGCGCCTCCAACTTCCGCTCGACCGACAGCAGGTCCGCCTCGTCCGGGTCGTAGGTCACCACGTCCCCGCCGCCGCCCAGGTAGACCAGCTGCAGCCGCTTGGGCACCACGCCCTTCCAGCGCCACACCACCAGGGCGTAGAACTTCATCTGGAACATCGCCTTGCCCTCGAAGTCCCGCGAGGGCGCGCGGCCGGTCTTGTAGTCCACCAGCCGGACCTCGCCGCTCGGCGCGACGTCGACCCGGTCGATGTACCCGCGCAGCAGCAGGCCCGACGACAGCGCCGTCTCCACGTACAGCTCGCGCTCCACGGGGTGCAGCCGGGTCGGGTCCTCCAGCCGGAACCACCGGTCCACCAGCTTCTCGGCGTCGCCCAGCCAGGCCGCCAGGCCCGCCGGGTCCTCCGGGAACAACTCGGCCAGCTCCGGCCGCTCGGCGCGCAACCGCTCCCACTGCGGGGTCAGCAGCCCGCGCGCCCGCTCCGGCGTGCGGTCCGCCGCCGGGTGGTCGAACAGCCGCTCCAGCACCGCGTGCACCAGCGTTCCCCGGGTCGCCGCCGGGCTCGGCGGCTCCGGCAGCCGGTCGATCACCCGCAGCCGGTACAGCAGCGGGCAGGTCATGAAGTCGCCCGCCCGCGACGGCGACAGCCCGGTCGGAGCGGAGGCCGGCCGGACGGCGGGAGCGGGGTCGGTGTCCTGCATGCCCCGACCCTATTGCACCGAACGGACAACCCGGGCGAACCCCCGGGAGGGCTGGGTATAGGAAAGGTGTGCGGGGTGCACCGTCGATCCGCGGGGAGATCACGTAGCGTACGAGGACCAGTCGAGGGTGGAGTGGAAGGGAGCACGGTGAGCGATACCAAGGGGCGGGCACCCGAGAAGCCGGGGACCGGGGACCAGCCCAGAGGCGGCATCCTGATGGGCCGGCCGTTCGGCGTGCCGGTGTACGTGACGCCGTCGTGGTTCCTGGTGGCCGCCCTGATCACCTGGATCTTCGGCAGCCGGCTCGCCGACGTGCTGCCCGAACTCGGCTACGTGCGCTACCTGCTCGCCTTCTCCTTCGCCGTCGCCTTCTACGGCTCCGTGCTGGTCCACGAGCTCGCCCACACGCTGGTCGGGCTGCGCTACCGGCTCGGCGTGCGCCGGATCCAGCTGCAGTTCCTCGGCGGCGTCTCCGAGATCGAGAAGGAGGCCGACACCCCCTGGCGGGAGTTCTGGCTCGCCTTCGTCGGCCCGCTGCTCTCGCTCGCCCTCGGCGGCGCGTTCTGGCTCGGCCTGCGGTCCGTCGAACCCGCTACCGTCCCCGGCGTGCTGCTCGCCGGGCTGATGATCTCCAACCTGGTGGTCGCCGCCTTCAACCTGCTCCCCGGCCTCCCGCTGGACGGCGGCCGGATGCTGCGCGCCGTGGTCTGGGCGGTCACCGGCAACCCGATGAAGGGCACCCTCGCCGCGGTCTGGGCCGGCCGCGCCCTGGCCATCCTGGTCGTCCTCGGCCTGCCGATCATCGGCGCCTCCCAGAACGCCGAACGCTCCACCACCGAGGCCATGCTGGACGGCGTCCTGGCCGCCATCCTCGGCTTCATCATCTGGCAGGGCGCCGGCAACTCGCTGCGCAACGCCCGGCTCAAGCAGGTGCTGCCCCAGCTGCGCATCCGCGAGCTCGCCCGGCGCAGCATCGACGTCCCCGCCGACACCCCGCTCGGCGAGGCGATGCGCCGCGCCCGCGAGGCCCAGGCCGGCGCGATCGTGCTGGTCGACGGCCGCGGCGACCCGGTCGGCGTGGTCAAGGAGTCCGCGGTCACCGCCGTCCCCGAACACCGCCGGCCCTGGGTCGCCGTCACCGCCGTCGCCCGCGACCTCGAACCGGGCCTCACCATCCCCGTCGACCTGGCCGGCGAGCAGGTCCTCGACGCGCTGCGCCGCAACCCCGCCACCGAGTACCTGGTGGTCCGCCCCGACGGCACCACCTACGGCGTGCTCGCCCTCAGCGACCTCGAACGCCGGCTCACCGCCGCCCTGCAGGGACGCCCGGCGGCCTGAGCTGATCATGTGGTCGGGGGCAGGCCTCCGGCTCCCGTAGGATGGCCCCCATGTCCGAACCGACCGGTGCCGCCCGCCGACGCGGGCCCTTCCAGGTCGGGGACCAGGTCCAGTTGACCGACCCCAAGGGCCGCCACTACACGTTCACGCTCCAGGCCGGGAACCAGTTCCACACCCACAAGGGTGCGTTCCCGCACGACGAGCTGATCGGCGCTCCCGAGGGCACGGTCGTCCGCACGACGGGCAACGTCCCGTATCTCGCGCTGCGCCCCCTGCTCCCCGACTACGTCCTGTCCATGCCGCGCGGCGCGGCGGTGATCTACCCCAAGGACGCGGGGCAGATCCTCGCCATGGCCGACATCTTCGCCGGCGCCCGGGTGGTCGAGGCGGGCGTCGGCTCCGGCGCCCTCTCCACCTACCTGCTGCGCGCCGTCGGCGACACCGGCATGCTCGCCTCCTACGAGCGCCGGCAGGACTTCGCGGACATCGCGAAGGGCAACGTCGAGCGCTACTTCGGCGGACCGCACCCCGCGTGGAAGCTCACCGTCGGCGACCTCCAGGACAACCTGGTCGAGGCGGACGTCGACCGCGTCATCCTCGACATGCTCGCCCCCTGGGAGTGCCTGGACGTCGCCTCCAAGGCGCTCGTCCCCGGCGGCCTGATCTGCTGCTACGTGGCCACCACCACGCAGATGTCGCGCACCGTCGAGGCGCTGCGCGACCACGGCACCTTCACCGAGCCGCAGGCCTGGGAGACCATGGTCCGCACCTGGCACCTCGAGGGCCTGGCCGTCCGCCCCGACCACCGCATGATCGGGCACACCGGCTTCCTGCTCACCGCCCGCCGGCTGGCCGACGGCGTGGAGCCCCCGCTCCGCCGCCGCCGCCCCGCCAAGGGCTCCTACGGCGAGGACTACGACGCCGGCGGCGAGCCCGAGCTGACGCTCGCCGAGCGCGCCGCCGTGCGCAAGGCCCAGCGCGAGGCCGCGTCCCACGACGCCCGCGACCTCGACTGACGTCGATCCACCCCGAGATCCGCCCGAGGAGGGAACCCCCGCCCCGGGCGGATCTCGTCGTCCCGGGACCTGCACACCCCCGACACCACTCGGACCCCGCCGTGTGCAAGGATTCCCGGACCAAGGGCCAGCGCAGCGGGAGGTCAGGAGTCGGTGACGGAGCGTCGGATACCCGGGCACGCGCGGGCGGGTTTGAAGCACTGGGCGCTGGTGGCCGCGGGGTGCGCGGCGGTGGTCGGCGGGGCGCTGGGCGCGAACTCGGCGACCGGGGCCGTGGTGACGGCCGGTCAGCCCGCCCCGAAGGGCGGCGCCGCGGCCGTGCCGGACGCGGTGGCCCCGGTGGCCGAGAAGGCCGAACTTCCGCTTGACTGCGGCCCGTTCCCGGTCGCGGTGAGCCTGCAGACCAGCGCCGTGCTGAAGGGCCGTCCGGTGACCGTGGCGGCGGCGCACTGCCAGGCCGACGGCGGAACCCCGCCGGACGGGGTGTTCCTGCTGGAGAACGGCCAGAACGGCACGCCGAAGGTGGCCGCCACGCTGCTGCCGGACAGCGAGGGCTACTCGCTGACCGCGCTGGCGATCCGCAGCGACGGTTCGATCCGCGGCCAGGCCCGCGGCTACTCGTCCCCCGACGTCCCCCGCTTCGCCCCCGACCTGCTGATCGAGCTGTCCTGGACCGAGCACGACGGCCAGTGGACGAAGGCCGTCACCAAGACCCCCGCCCGCTGACCGCCGGACCGGCCGCCCGGGGCGGCCGGTCCCGGGTCCTGAGACCCCGTCAGTCGGCGTCCGGCCCGTACACCTCGACCTGGTCGGCGACCCGGCGGACGTGGATGCAGTCGCCGGGGCACTCCTTCGCCGAGTCCACCACGTCCTGAAGGATCGTCAGCGGCACCGGCGCGGTCTGGCCGGGCTGCTGGCGCAGTTCGTCGTCCGGGCCCTTCACGTAGGCGAGTCCGTCGATGTCGAGCTCGAAGACCTCCGGCGCGTACTGCGCGCAGATGCCGTCGCCGGTGCAGAGATCCTGGTCGATCCAGACTTCGAGTGCCTCGCCGGTCCCCGCCATTGCCCCTACCGTTTCCGCTTCGGTTCCCCCGCATTCGGGGACATTCCTGTCACGATACATCCGGCCTGCTTTGAACCGATGAGGGGTGGGCATCTCCTGTACCAGAGGGGAAGCACGCAAGGGCGAAGATCGGACACGCCCGATCCATCTTTCTGATCTAGGGGTTTACATGACCCTGGTCCCAGGTAGGTTTGGGTCGTCCAGCTCCCCCAGGAGGAGGTGAGGACCGTGGCAGCCCACGATGACGACTACGACCGCAGCGCCGGCAGGCCCGCACGGGGGTCCGACGAGGCCGCGCAGGTCTCCTACCTCGAGCAGGAGATCGCCGTCCTGCGGCGCAAGCTCGCCGATTCGCCCCGAAGCTCAAGGGTTCTTGAGGAGCGCATCGTCGAGCTCCAGACCAACCTGGCCGGTGTGACCGCCCAGAACGAGAGGCTCGTCGGCACCCTGCGCGAGGCCCGCGACCAGATCGTGGCCCTCAAGGAGGAGGTGGACCGGCTCGCCCAGCCGCCCGCCGGGTTCGGCATCTTCCTCGAGCAGAACGAGGACGGCACGGCCGACATCTTCACCGGTGGCCGCAAGCTCCGGGTCAACGTCAGCCCCGGCGTCGAGCTGGACGACGTGCGCCGCGGCCAGGAGGTGATGCTCAACGAGGCGCTGAACATCGTCGAGGCGATGGCCTTCGAGCGCATCGGCGACATCGTCACCCTCAAGGAAGTGCTGGAGGGCGGCGACCGCGCCCTGGTCATCGGGCACACCGACGAGGAGCGGGTGGTGCGCCTCGCCGAGCCGCTGCACGGCCTGACCCTGCGGGCGGGGGACGCGCTGCTGCTGGAGCCCCGCTCCGGCTACGTCTACGAGGTGGTGCCGAAGGCCGAGGTCGAGGAGCTGGTCCTCGAGGAGGTCCCGGACATCGACTACCGGCAGATCGGCGGCCTCTCCAACCAGATCGAGCAGATCCGGGACGCCGTCGAACTCCCGTACCTGCACGCCGACCTGTTCAAGGAGTACGAGCTGCGTCCGCCCAAGGGCGTGCTGCTCTACGGCCCGCCCGGCTGCGGCAAGACGCTGATCGCCAAGGCGGTGGCCAACTCGCTGGCCAAGAAGGTCGCCGAGGTGACCGGACGCGAGGCCGGCAAGAGCTACTTCCTGAACATCAAGGGCCCCGAGCTGCTCAACAAGTACGTGGGCGAGACCGAGCGGCAGATCCGCCTGGTCTTCCAGCGGGCCCGGGAGAAGGCGAGCGAGGGCACGCCCGTCATCGTCTTCTTCGACGAGATGGAGTCGCTGTTCCGCACCCGCGGGTCCGGCGTCAGCTCGGACGTGGAGAACACCATCGTCCCGCAGCTGCTGGCCGAGATCGACGGCGTGGAGGGACTCGAGAACGTCATCGTCATCGGCGCCTCCAACCGCGAGGACATGATCGACCCGGCGATCCTGCGGCCCGGCCGCCTGGACGTCAAGATCAAGATCGAGCGGCCGGACGCCGAGGCGGCGAAGGACATCTTCTCCAAGTACCTCAAGGACAGCCTGCCGTTCCACCCGGACGACGTGAAGGAGCACGACGGCTCGGTGCCCGCCACCGTCGCCGCCATGATCCAGTCGGTGGTCGAGCGGATGTACTCGGAGACCGAGGACAACCGCTTCCTGGAGGTCACCTACGCCAACGGTGACAAGGAAGTGCTCTACTTCAAGGACTTCAACTCCGGCGCGATGATCCAGAACATCGTCGACCGGGCGAAGAAGATGGCCATCAAGGACTACCTCGACCACGGCCAGCGGGGCCTGCGCGTGTCCCACCTGCTCGCCGCCTGCGTCGACGAGTTCAAGGAGAACGAGGACCTGCCGAACACCACCAACCCGGACGACTGGGCCCGGATCTCCGGCAAGAAGGGCGAGCGGATCGTGTTCATCCGCACCCTGGTGACCGGGAAGCAGGGCGCCGAGTCCGGACGCTCCATCGACACTGTCGCCAACACGGGGCAGTACCTGTAGTACGCGACCACCCCGTCCGGCTGCGGCGCTCGGCAGGGCTCCGCAGCCGGACGGCGCGTCTGCACCGGCAGTACCGACGGGTTAGGAGGGCCGCATGACCGTACGGCGCGTGATGGGGATCGAGACCGAGTACGGGATCTCCGTGCCCGGCCACCCCAACGCCAACGCCATGCTCACCTCGTCCCAGATCGTCAACGCCTACGCGGCGGCGATGCACCGGGCGCGCCGCGCCCGCTGGGACTTCGAGGAGGAGAATCCGCTGCGCGACGCCCGGGGCTTCGACCTGGCCCGGGAAGTGGCGGACGCCAGCCAGCTCACGGACGAGGACATCGGCCTGGCCAACGTCATCCTGACCAACGGCGCCCGGTTCTACGTCGACCACGCCCACCCCGAGTACTCCTCGCCCGAGGTCACCAACCCGCGCGACGCGGTGCTCTGGGACAAGGCCGGCGAGCGGATCATGGCGCAGGCGGCCGAGCGCGCCCTCGAACTGCCCAACGGCAACCGGATCCTGCTCTACAAGAACAACACGGACAACAAGGGCGCCTCCTACGGCACCCACGAGAACTACCTGATGAAGCGGGCGACGCCGTTCGCCGACATCGTCCGCCACCTCACCCCGTTCTTCGTCTCGCGCCAGGTGGTGTGCGGCGCCGGCCGGGTGGGCCTCGGCCAGGAGGGCGGCGGGCACGGCTTCCAGATCAGCCAGCGCGCCGACTACTTCGAGGTCGAGGTCGGCCTGGAGACCACCCTCAAGCGCCCCATCATCAACACCCGCGACGAGCCGCACGCGGACGCCGAGAAGTACCGCCGACTGCACGTGATCATCGGCGACGCCAACCTGTCGGAGATCTCCACCTACCTCAAGCTCGGCACCACCGCGCTGGTGCTGTCGATGATCGAGGACGGCTTCATCGCCGTCGACCTCGCCGTCGACCAGCCGGTGCGGACCCTGCACCGGGTCTCCCACGACCCGTCGCTGGCCCACCTGGTGTCGCTGCGCTCCGGCCGCAAGCTGACCGCCGTCCAGCTCCAGATGGAGTACTGCGAACTGGCCCGCAAGTACGTCGAGGACCGGTACGGACAGGACGCCGACGACCAGACGCTGGACGTGCTGGCCCGCTGGGAGGACGTGCTGGGCCGGCTGGAGCGCGACCCGATGAGCCTGTCCAGGCAGCTCGACTGGATCGCCAAGAAGGAACTGCTGGAGGGCTACCGGCAGCGCGACGGCCTGGACTGGGATAGCTCCCGGCTGCAGCTGGTCGACCTGCAGTACAGCGACGTGCGCGCCGACAAGGGCCTCTACAACCGCCTGGTGGCGCGCGGCCGGTTCGAGCGGCTGGTCACCGAGGAACAGGTCGAGCGGGCGGTCTCGCAGCCCCCCGAGGACACCCGGGCGTACTTCCGCGGCCGCTGCCTGGAGCAGTACGCCGACCACGTCGCCGCGGCCTCCTGGGACAGCGTGATCTTCGACCTGCCGGGCCGGGACAGCCTGCAGCGGGTGCCCACCATGGAGCCGCTGCGCGGCACCCGGGCGCACGTCAAGGAACTGCTCGACCGGTGCCGCACCGCGGAGGACCTGGTGCGGATCCTCTCCGGCGGGTAACTTTTCGATCACCGGGGGTGAACATTTCCCGAAAGGGGAATCATCCAGGTGAGCAGCGAGCGTTGAAGCAGAACACCGAGCGAGCGGGGTGAGGAAATGGCAGGCAAGGACACCGGTGGCGGCCAGCAGCGGGCCAACCGCTCCTCCGAGGAGGTCGAGGAGCAGGCCGCGGAAACGCAGGCATCCGACGAGCTCAAGGAGCGTCAGGAAAAGCTGAGCGACGACGTCGACGCGGTCCTCGACGAAATCGACGAGGTCCTGGAATCGAACGCGGAGGATTTCGTCCGCGGATTCGTGCAGAAGGGCGGCCAGTAGGAGGGGGGCAGTCCCCTTTCCCCGAGAGCAGCGCCGTCGAGCGCCGCAGGCGTGCCACGCGCACGCCTGCGGCGTCGTCTTCTCGCCCGCGGGGACGGATTCCCCCACGTAGGTGGATCAAGGCCGCGGAGCGGGTATGGTCCGGGGCACGACCCAAATTGGATCTTCGATCCGGAAGGACACGTGTGGAAGCCAACCTCAGTGGCACCGGGCGTCTACCGGCTGCCTTCCTCACCCCCGGTTCCTCGTCGTTCCTCGACTTCCTCGACAGCCACGCGCCGCAGCTGCTCCCCGGCCGCCGCGCACTGCCCGAGGGCCTGACCGTCGAGGCGCCGCACGGCACCACCATCGTCGCCGCGGTCTTCGACGGCGGTGTGGTGATCGCCGGCGACCGCCGCGCCACGATGGGCAACGTGATCGCCCAGCGCGACATCGAGAAGGTCTTCCCGGCCGACGAGTACAGCGCGGTCGGCATCGCCGGCACGGCCGGCCTGGCGGTGGAGATGGTGCGGCTGTTCCAGCTGGAGCTGGAGCACTACGAGAAGATCGAGGGCGCCGTGCTCTCCTTCGAGGGCAAGGCCAACCGGCTCACCACGATGATCCGGTCCAACCTTGCGATGGCCATGCAGGGCCTCGCCGTGGTCCCGGTCTTCGCCGGCTACGACCTCGACCTCGGCCGCGGCCGGATCTTCACCTACGACGTCACCGGCGGCCGCTCCGAGGAGCGGGGCTTCGCCGCCACCGGCTCGGGCTCGGTGTTCGCCCGCGGCTCGATGAAGAAGCTCTACCGGGACGACCTGACGGCCGAGCAGGCCGCCATGCTGTCCGTCCAGGCGCTCTACGACGCCGCCGACGACGACTCCGCGACCGGCGGGCCGGACCTGGCCCGGAAGATCTTCCCGATCGTCTCGGTGATCACCGAGGACGGCTTCCGCCGGCTCGACGAGGACGAGGTCTCCGCGATCGCGGTCTCCATCACCGACCAGCGGCGCGAGCACCCCAACGGCCCGCAGGCCCCGCTTCTCTGAGTCCGCCTCAACCATCCGAAGGGAGACCGGCGGTGTCCACGCCGTTCTACGTCTCGCCCCAGCAGGCCATGGCGGACCGCGCGGAGTACGCCCGCAAGGGCATCGCCCGCGGCCGCAGCGTGGTCGTGCTCACCTACACCGACGGCATCGTCTTCGTCGCGGAGAACACCTCCCGGGCCCTGCACAAGGTCTCCGAGATCTACGACAAGATCGCCTTCGCGGCGGTCGGCCGCTACAACGAGTTCGAGAACCTGCGGATCGGCGGCGTGCGCTACGCCGACCTGCGCGGCTACTCCTACGACCGGGCCGACGTCACCGCCCGGGGCCTGGCCAACGTCTACGCCCAGACCCTGGGCACCATCTTCTCCTCGGTCGGCGAGAAGCCCTACGAGGTCGAGCTGATCGTCGCCGAGGTGGGCCGCAGCACCGAGGACGACCAGATCTACCGGCTCACCCCCGACGGCTCGGTGGTGGACGAGAAGAACGCCGTGGTGGTCGGCGGCAACGCCGACTCGATCGGCAACTACCTCGGCCAGCGCCACCGCGCCGGGATGAGCCTGACGGAGGCGCTCAAGCTGGCCGTGGACGGGCTGGCCCGCGACCCCAACGGCGGCTCCCCGCGCACCATGACGCCGGAGCAGCTGGAGGTCGCGGTGCTGGACCGCAAGCGGATCCAGAAGCGCAAGTTCAAGCGTATCCTGGGCGGCCAGCTCGGCCGGCTGCTCAGCGGCGACGTGTCGGCCGAGACCGACGACGACGCGACCGACGGCGACTGACGCCGAGCCGCCCGCCGCGCGCCGGTTCCGGCGCGCGGCGGACCGCCTGACGACACCTCACCTTCACCAAGGGGTTTCACGGAGCTTCACACAGAGAAGAGTCGCCATATGGACCGCCGAATTTTCGGGCTGGAGAACGAGTACGGCGTCACCTGCACGTTCCGGGGACAGCGTCGGCTGTCGCCGGACGAGGTCGCCCGGTACCTCTTCCGCCGCGTTGTCTCCTGGGGCCGCAGCAGCAATGTCTTCCTGAAGAACGGCGCCCGCCTCTACCTCGACGTCGGCTCCCACCCCGAGTACGCGACCCCCGAGTGCGACGACGTGACCGAGCTGGTCACCCACGACAAGGCCGGCGAGCGGATCCTCGAGGGCCTGCTGGTCGACGCCGAGCGGCGGCTGCACGAGGAGGGCATCGCCGGCGACGTCTACCTGTTCAAGAACAACACCGACTCGGCCGGCAACTCCTACGGCTGCCACGAGAACTACCTGGTGGCCCGACACGGCGAGTTCTCCCGGCTGGCGGACGTGCTGATCCCGTTCCTGGTGACCCGTCAGCTGATCTGCGGCGCCGGCAAGGTGCTGCAGACCCCGCGCGGCGCGGTGTACTGCGTCAGCCAGCGCGCCGAGCACATCTGGGAGGGCGTCAGCTCCGCCACCACCCGCTCCCGGCCGATCATCAACACCCGCGACGAGCCGCACGCCGACGCCGAGCGCTACCGGCGGCTGCACGTCATCGTCGGCGACTCCAACATGTCGGAGACCACCACGCTGCTCAAGGTCGGCGCGACCGACCTGGTGCTGCGGCTGATCGAGGCCGGGGTGGTGATGCGCGACCTGACGCTGGAGAACCCGATCCGGGCGATCCGCGAGGTCAGCCACGACCTCACCGGCACCCACCAGGTCCGGCTCGCCAACGGCCGGGAGGCCAGCGCGCTGGAGATCCAGGAGGAGTACTACTCCAAGGCGCTGGAGTTCGCCGACCGCAAGGGCCTCAACGAGGGCACGGTGGCCCGCGTCCTGGAGCTGTGGGGCCGCACCCTGGAGGCGGTCCGCACCGAGGACCTGGCCAAGGTCGGCACCGAGATCGACTGGATCATGAAGTACCAGCTGATCGAGAAGTACCGCGAGAAGCACCAGATGACGATGTCGAACCCGCGGATCGCGCAGATCGACCTCGCCTACCACGACATCCACCGCCGCCGCGGCCTGTTCTACCTGCTGCAGAAGAACGGCAAGGCGGCCCGGGTCAGCACCGACCTGCTCACCTTCCAGGCCAAGTCGGTGCCCCCGCAGACCACCCGGGCCCGGCTGCGCGGCGACTTCATCCGCCGCGCCCAGGAGCAGCGCCGCGACTTCACCGTCGACTGGGTGCACCTGAAGCTGAACGACCAGGCGCAGCGCACCGTGCTGTGCAAGGACCCGTTCCGCGCGGTCGACGAGCGGGTGGAGAAGCTGATCGCCGGGATGTAGCGCCCGGCCTGACGGCCCGTCGGGGGCGCGCCACCGCGCCTCCGACGGACCGGGCGAAACGGGTCATACGCTGACCCCATGCGTCGAATCGCCTCCCTGCTCACCGTCCCCCTCGCCGCCGTGCTGCTCGCCGGGTGCAGCAGCGGCGGCGGCAAATCCGCGGGGGCGACGCCCTCGGCCACCGCCTCGGCCGCGGAGGTGCCGAGCCCGGTGGCCTCGGCCTCGCCGATGCCGACGGTCAGCGGGGACTTCGGCTCGAAGGCGACCATCACGCTCCCGTCCGAGCAGCCCAGCGGGCAGTTCGTGGTGAGCGTCGTGACCGAGGGCACGGGTGCCACGGTCAACAAGGGCGACTGGGTGACGGTCAACTACACCGCCAAGGACTGGACCACCGGCAAGGACCTGGCCAGCTCCTACGACAGCGGCGGCAAGCCGCAGCTGTACCAGGCCGGCAGCGGGCAGCTGGTGCCCGCCTTCGACCAGAGCGTGGTCGGCAAGAAGGTCGGCAGCCGGCTGCTGGTGGTGGCCCCGCCGGCCGCCGGGTTCGGCTCGCAGGGATCCTCGGCGCTGGGCGTCGGCAAGGACGACACGGTGGTCTTCGTGCTGGACGTGGTGGAATCCGTCCCGCAGGACTCGACCATCTCCGGGCAGATGACCGAGCCCCCGGCCACCGCCCCGCAGGTGAAGGACAACGGCAAGGCCGCGCCGACCATCACCATCCCGGCCGGGCAGGCCCCGCCGACCGAGCTCCAGCAGTACGTGCTGGTCAAGGGCACCGGCGCGGAGGTGAAGTCCGGGCAGACCCTGGTGGTCCAGTACACCGGCGTCACCTGGGCCGACGGCAAGCAGTTCGACTCCTCGTGGAACCACGGCGGCGCGCAGGCGCTGCAGGTCGGCACCGGCAGCCTGATCAAGGGCTGGGACCAGGGCCTGGTCGGCCAGACCGTGGGCAGCCGGGTGATGCTGGTGGTCCCGCCGTCGCTGGGCTACGGCGACAAGGCGTCCGGGTCGATCCCGGCGAACTCCACCCTGGTGTTCGTGATCGACATCCTGGAAGCCGTCTGACAACTGCCTGGTAACGGGGCACGGACCGGCGGAACGGCTCTCATAGCGACCTGACATACTGCTGCCCCGCACCATGAGGTACACGCGTCGTCGGGCGAGATGAATGGGGAGTCATGTCTGAGAAAGCGTCGAGCCCGGACGAGGCCGACACCACCGGGAAGCCGGGGGCCGCGGATCGCGAGTCGATCGTCGTCCCGGCCGAGCTGTTGGGCCAGGCCGGCTGGGGCTCGGGCGACCTGCGGGCGAACGGCACCGCCAAGGAGGACGAGACCCCGCAGGTCTTCGCCTCCACCGTCCGCAAGCAGGACGTCTCCGAGGCCGGCTACGACGAGAACCCGCCGAGCGTGGGCCGCCTCGGCGTGGTGCTCGGCACCATCCTGGCGGTGCTGCTGGTCGGCAGCGGCATCACCCTGTACATGGTGAACAAGGACAACGGGAAGTCCACCTCCAAGGCGGACGCGGCGACGGCCTCCAGCGCGGCGCCGACCCCGACCGAGGACCCGGTCCCGCCGATCAAGGACAACGCCAAGGTGCTGCCCACGGTGGCCGGCGACTTCGGCAGCAAGGCCACCATCACCGTGCCCAAGGAGGCCGCCGACGGCAGCTTCGTGGTCAAGGAGCTGTCCGCGGGCAACGGCGCGAAGGTCGAGAAGGGCCACTGGGTCAGCGTCGACTTCACCGCGATGGACTGGAACACCGGCAAGGAGATCCAGGGCTCGTACGACCAGGACGGCAAGCCGCAGCTGTACCAGGCCGACTCCGGAAAGCTGATCGCCGCCCTCGACAAGGCCGTCACCGGCCACAAGGCCGGCAGCCGGCTGCTGGTGGTGGCCCCGCCGGCCGCCGCGTTCGGCAGCGCCGGCAGCAGCGGCATGGGCGTCGGCGGGACCGACAACCTGGTCTTCGTGCTCGACATCCGCAACTCCACCGCGCCCGACGCGGTGCTCTCCGGCGACATGACCCCGCCGCCGGCCGACTTCCCGAAGGTGAAGGACAACGGCAAGAAGCCGTTCGACATCACCCCGGTCGCCGGCGCGGCCGACCCGACCGAGCTGAAGAGCCACGTCCTGATCCAGGGCAAGGGCCGCAAGATCGCCTCCGGTGAGAAGGTCGTCGTCCAGTACACCGGCGCGCTGTACAAGGACGGCAAGAAGTTCGACTCCTCGCTCGACCGCGGCCAGGCGTTCAGCTTCGTCACCGGTGGCGGCGGCGTCATCGAGGGCTGGGACAAGGGCGTCACCGGGCAGACCGTGGGCAGCCGGATCGAGCTGGTCATCCCCGCCTCGCTGGCCTACAAGGACCAGGCGAACAACGGGATTCCGGCCAACTCCACGCTGGTCTTCGTGATCGACATCCTGGACGCGGGCGTCGGCGGCGCGGACTGACGCCTCGTCGGCGGCCTAGGATGAGGGACGTTCACGCAATCGAAAGAGAAGAGCAACCGTGAGCCTGACCAAGCCGGAGATCGACTTCCCGGGCGGCGACGCCCCGACCGAACTCCAGATCCGCGACATCGTGGTCGGTGACGGCGCCGAGGCCAAGGCCGGAGCGGTCGTCGAGGTCCACTACGTCGGCGTCACCTTCGCGTCCGGCGAGGAGTTCGACGCCTCCTGGAACCGCGGCCAGACCTTCCGCTTCCCGCTGGGCGGCGGCCGGGTCATCAAGGGCTGGGACCAGGGTGTCGAGGGCATGCGCGTCGGCGGTCGCCGCGAGCTGATCATCCCGCCGCACCTGGCCTACGGGAACCAGTCCCCGAGCCCGCTGATCCCGGCCGGCTCCACCCTGATCTTCGTGGTGGACCTGCTGGGCGTCTGACCTCGGACGCAGCTTCGAACCCCCGGTTCCGCCTGGAGCCGGGGGTTCGGCTTTCGCCGAGCGTGTCCGGACCGGTACGGTCAGGCGGTCACCCCCGATCGGAGGAAGGGTCAGCGATGGCGATCGCCAAGGCAGAGCGGCTGATGAACCTCGCCCTGTGCCTGATGAACACCCGGCGTCCGCTCTCCAAGAAGGAGCTGCGCGAATCCGTCGAGGCGTACCGGGAAGCCTGGCAACAAGGCTCCGAGGACGCCTTCAACCGGATGTTCGAGCGCGACAAGGACGACCTGCGCGAACTCGGCCTGGTCATCGACGTGGACGAGAACGCGCTCGACGGCGAGGTCGGCTACCTGGCCCGTCGCGACCGCAACCGCCTCCCCGAGATCGCGCTGGACGCCGAGGAGGCCGCCGCGCTCACCCTGGCCGCCCGGGTGTGGCAGCAGGCCAAGATGTCCGGCGCCGCCAGCGGCGCGCTGCAGAAGCTGCGCGCGGCCGGCGTCCCGTTCGCCGAGGACCGCGAGCACGGCGCCCTGGAGCCCCGCATCCCGGCCCGCGAGGCCGCGTTCGAGCCACTGCTCACCGCCGCCCGCGACCGACGCCCCGTCACCTTCGAGTACCGCAAGGCCGGCGCGGCCGCGACCGAGCCGCGCTCGGTCGAGCCGTGGGCGCTGGAGTGCTGGCGCGGCCACTGGTACCTGGCGGGCTACGACCGCGACCGGGGCAGCGCCCGGGTGTTCCGGCTGTCCCGGATCACCGGCAAGGTGCGCTCCCGGGCCGGCTCGTTCACCGGTGAGGTCCCGCAGCACGTCGACGTGCGCGCCGTGGTCGCCCGCTTCGCCGGCGAGGGCGCGACGGCGGTGGCCGTGGTGCGGCTGCGCCGTGGCGCCGCGTACCCGCTGCGCCAGCGCGCGCTGGAGACCCGGCCGGTGGACGCCGACTGGGACGAGCTGGACATCCCGCACGGCAACGGGCTCGGCGCGGACCTCGCCGAGTACGGGCCGGACGTCATCGTGGTCGGCCCCGAGGAACTGCGGGCCGACGTCATCGACCGGCTGCGCGCGGTCGCCGGTCTCGCGGAGGTTGCACAGTGAGTAACGCCATCGACCAGACGCGGCGGATGCTGTCGCTGGTCACCTACCTGCGCGAGCGGCCCGGCGCCGAGGTGGCCGAGGTGGCCCGCGCCTTCGGGATCACCGAGCGCGAGCTGATCGGCGACCTCGACGTGCTGCCGATGTGCGGCACCAGCTTCCGCGGCGGCGACCTGCTCGACATCGACACCGACGGCGAGCGGATCTGGTGGCACAACGTGGACGACGTCGCCCAGCCGCTGAGGCTGGCCGCCGACGAGGCCACCGCGCTGCTGGTCGCCGCCCGCGCGGTGGCCGGCCTGCCCGGGCTGCGCGAGCGCGACCGGCAGGCGCTCACCCGGGCCGTCGCCAAGATCGAGGACGCCGCGGGGGAGAGCGCCGAGTCGGCCGCCCGGGTCGGCGTCACCTTCGAGGCCGAGGGCACCGTCTTCGCCGACATCGACCGCGCGCTCAGCGAGGGCCGACTGATCTGGCTGCGCTACTGGTCGCACGGCCGCGGCGAGCTGACGGAGCGTGAGGTCGACCCGATCCGCCTGGTGACCGAGGGCCACACCTACCTCGAGGGCTGGTGCCGCACCTCCGAGGACCGGCGGACCTTCCGGCTCGACCGGATCGCCGAGATCAAGGTCCTCGACGAGCCCGCCAACCCGCCGCGCCTGCAGCCCCGCGACCTGTCCGCCGGCCTGGTCGCCCCCGCCGCCGACGACCCCCAGGTGGTGGTCGAGGTCGGACCCGGCGGCCGCTGGGTCGCCGAGTACTACACCCACGACAGCGCCGAGGAGCTCCCCGACGGGGGCCTGCGGATCACCCTGCGCAGCACCGACCCGTCGGGCCTGCGCCCGCTGGCGCTGCGGCTCGGCCGGGACGGGCGGATCGTCTCCCCGCCGCAGCTCGCCGAACAGGCCCGCACCGCCGCGCTCGCCGCCCTGCAGCACTACCGGGACGGGCAGGACAGCACCACGTGAGCGACGGCACCAGATTCAAGGTGTACTGCTCGCAGTGCCGGGAGAAGGTCGAACTCCCGGTCGGCGAGTTCCGGCTGGCGCTGGGCGCCAGCCGGGAGCGCACCTTCTACAGCTTCACCTGCCCGGCCTGCGGCGCCCCCGTGCGCAAGGTCGCCGGGGAGAAGATCGTCGCCGCGCTGACCGAGGCCGGGGTGCGGACCATGCGGCTGCTGCCGGTGGACGGATAGGGTCGGCGCATGTCCTGGACCCTGGTCGCCGCCGTCCTCCTGTCCACCGCCGGCCTGCTGCTGCTCGGCGGCCTCGCCGCCCGGCTCTGGCTGGACGTCCGGGCGCTGGCCCGCGAGGTGGAGGGCGCGGTCACCGCGCTGGAGCGCGCCGCCCGGTCGTAGCCCGGCGCCGGTGGGAACCCGATCGTTAGGGACCGGGTTCCCGCCGCGACACCCCGAGCGGCTACCATCGCCCGCAGTGGGGGAGACCTGCCTCCCGGAACGGAAGGCGGTGCCCGATGCGGATCTCACCGGCCGCGCTGCTGCTGCTCGCGGCCTTCGCCGTGCTGCTGTTCGGCGGCAAGCGACTGCCCGACGCGGCCCGCGCCCTCGGACGCTCGCTGCGCATCCTCAAGAGCGAGGGCAAGGCGCTGCGTCGCGAGTTCGCCGCCGGCGCCGAGACGCCCGCCACTCCGGCCGCGCGGCCCGCCGCCGAACCGGAACGGGTGGTCAAGACCGCCCCCGGCGCCTCGCGCGCCGACCGCGCCGCCTGACCGGCAGCGCCTCCACCACCGTCGACCGAGCCGCACGATTCGAGGACCCGGGTTGAGCAAGAACCCCAAAGCGCCGAAGGACCCCGAAGGGCGGATGGCGCTCGCCGACCACCTGCGCGAACTGCGCAACCGGCTGGTCAAGTCGTTGCTCGCGATCCTCGCGTTCACGGTCATCGCGGCGCTGTACAACAAGAAGCTGCTGGACTTCCTGATCGCCCCGCTGCCCGCCTGCGGGCCGGACGGGCATCCGGTGGCCGGGGACCAGCACTGCGCGCAGGTCTCCAACATCGGCCTGCTGACGCCGTTCACCCTGGTGCTCAAGGTCAGCCTCACCGCCGGTGTGGTCGCCGCCACCCCGGTCTGGCTGTACCAGCTGTGGAAGTTCGTCTCGCCGGGCCTGCACAAGCACGAGAAGCGCTACACCGTCGGCTTCCTGACGGCCGGCACCCCGCTGTTCCTGGCCGGCGCGGCCTTCGCGTACCTGGTCATGCCGATGACCGCGCAGGTGCTGATCAGCTTCGTCGCGGACGGCGTGACCTCGATCGTGCCGGTCGAGGACTACCTCGACCTGGTGACCCGGATGGTGCTGGTCTTCGGCGCCGGGTTCGAGCTGCCGCTGTTCCTGGTGATGCTCAACCTGGTCGGCGTGGTCACCGGCAAGCGGCTGCTCGGCTGGTGGCGGGCGATGGTGATGGGCATCACCGTCTTCGCGGCCTTCGCCACCCCGTCCGCCGACCCGCTGTCGATGCTGGCGCTGGCCGCGCCGATCTGGGCGCTGTACTTCCTGGCCGTCGGCATCTCGCTGCTCAACGACAAGCGCAAGGCCGAGCGCAACCCGGACAACGGGCTGAGCGACGAGGAGGCCTCGCACGTCGACCTGACCGTGGAGGACGTCGAGGACGCCGAGGCGGTGGGCGCGGCCGAGCGGGTCGAGGCGTCGTCCGCGCCGGTGCCCGCGGCGCGCGGCGAGCAGATCGACGACATCACCTGAGCGTGATCCGCTGAGTGATCGGAAGGCCCCGGACCGGTGCGGTCCGGGGCCTTCCGCATGCCCGGCGCGGGCCGGTGGGTGCAGATGCGCTGGTGGGGGGCTTGCCCGCGCTGAAGCCATGTGACATATTACTGACGTGTTGAAGCCAACCTCCTACGACGTCGTGGTGATCGGCGCCGGCGTGGTCGGCGCCGCCTGCGCCTACTACGCCGCGCGCGCCGGACTGCGGGTCGCCGTGGTGGACCGCGGCCCGGTGGCCGGCGGCACCACCGGCGCGGGCGAGGGCAACCTGCTGGTCTCCGACAAGGAACCCGGACCGGAACTCGACCTGGCCCTCTACTCCACCACCCTGTGGCGCGAACTCGCCGAGGAGTTCGGCGACCGGGTCGAGTACGAGGCCAAGGGCGGCCTGGTGGTCGCCTCCGCCCCGGCCGGCCTGGACGCCCTGCACGCCTTCGCCGAGCGGCAGCGCGCGGCCGGCGTGGAGGCCCGCCCGGTCGCCGCCGACGACCTGCACGCGCTGGAGCCGCACCTCGCCGACGGCCTGCCCGGCGGCTACCTGTACCCGCAGGACGCCCAGGTGCAGCCCGCGCTGGCCGCCGCCCACCTGCTGCGCGCCTCCGGCGCCGACCGCTACCTCGGCGAGGCCGTCACCGCGCTGCGCCGCGGCCCCGACGGCGCCCTCACCGGCGTGGTCACCGAACGCCGCGAACTGGCCGCCCCCGCCGTGGTCAACGCCGCCGGCACCTGGGGCGGCGAGGTCGCCGCGCTGGCCGGGGTCCGGCTGCCGGTGCTGCCGCGGCGCGGCTTCGTGCTGGTCACCGAGCCGCTGCCGCGGATCGTCCGGCACAAGGTGTACGCCGCCGACTACGTCGCCGACGTCGCCTCCGGCTCCGCCGACCTGCAGTCCTCCGCCGTGGTCGAGGGCACCCCCGCCGGGCCGGTGCTGATCGGTGCCAGCCGCGAACGGGTCGGCTTCGACCGCACCCTCCGCGCCGAGGTGCTGCACCGGCTCGCCCGGCAGGCCGCCGCGCTCTTCCCGGTGCTGCGCACCGTCCAGGTGCAGCGCGCCTACCGGGGCTTCCGCCCCTACCTGCCCGACCACCTGCCCGCGATCGGCGCGGACGCCCGGGTGCCCGGCCTCTACCAGGCCTGCGGCCACGAGGGCGCCGGCATCGGCCTGGCCCCCGCGACCGGGCTGCTGATCAGCCGTCAGCTCACCGGCCACACCCCCGATCTCGACCTCACCCCGTTCCGGCCCGAGCGGTTCGCCTCCGGCGGGGAGAGCGCGGAGGGAGAGGACGGATGAGCGCGCACCGGACCCGACCGGTCGGGCTCGAGCCGTCCGGGCCCGCCGGAGCACGTGCCGGGAGTGGCCGCCCGTCCGAACCGTTCGAGAGCGAGGAGTGACCGTGGACCCGATCGACCTGGTCGGCGCCGAGCCCGGCCCGGCCCGGACCGTCCTGTTCGACGGCCGGCCCGTCCCCGCGCTGCCCGGCCAGACCATCGCCGCCGCGCTGTGGGCGGACGGCGTGCTCGCCTGGCGCACCACCCGCACCGGCGGTCGGCCGCGCGGCGCGTTCTGCGGCATCGGCCAGTGCTTCGACTGCCTGGCCACCGTCAACGGCCGCCCCAACCAGCGCCTGTGCCTGCTGCCCGCCGAGCACGGCGACACCGTCACCACCCAGGAGGGCCACGGCCATGCCGACCTCGCCGTCTGAGCGGCCCCACGACCTCGCCGTGATCGGCGCCGGACCGGCCGGGCTGGCCGCCGCCGCCACCGCCGCCGACCTCGGCCTGCGGGTCGCGCTGCTGGACTCCGGCCCGCGCCTCGGCGGCCAGTACTACCGGCACCCCGCCCCCGAACTCGGCGCCGCCCGCCCCGAGAAGCTGCACCACGGCTGGGCCGCCTTCGCCCGGCTGCGGGCGCGGCTGACGGGCCATCACCTGGTCGACCACCTGGCCGGCCACCACGTCTGGGCCGCCGAAGCCGGCGAGCCCTGGCGCCTGCACGCCACCCGCGGCCCCCAGGCCGGCGACCGGGCCACCGTCCTGGCCCGCACCGTCCTGCTGGCCACCGGCGCCTACGAGCGGCAACTGCCCTTCCCCGGGTGGACGCTGCCCGGCGTGGTCACCGCGGGCGGCGCGCAGGCGATGCTCAAGTCCGGCCTGGTCCTGCCCGGCCGCCGGATCGTGCTGGCCGGCAGCGGACCCCTGCTGCTCGCCGCCGCCTCCTCGCTGGTCGCCGCCGGCGCCGAGGTCCCCGCCGTGGTCGAGGCCACCGACTACCTCGGCTACGCCCGCGGCCTGCCCACCCTGCTGGCCAACCCCGCCAAGCTGGTCGAGGGCGCCGAGCACGGGGCCGCGCTGCTGCGCCACCGGGTCCGGCTGCGCCGCTCCAGCGCGGTCGTCGAGGCGCACGGCGACGACCGCGTCACCGGCGTCACCGTGGCCCGCCTGGACGCCCGCTGGCGGCCGGTGCCCGGCACCGAGCGCCGGATCGCCTGCGACGCGCTGGCGATCGGCCACGGCCTGGTCCCGCAGATCGAACTGGCCACCGAACTCGGCGCGGCCACCCGCACCCTGCCCGACGGCACGGTCGCCCTGCGGGTCGACGCCGAGCAGCGCACCAGCCTGCCCGGCCTGTACGCGGCGGGGGAGACCTGCGGCGTCGGCGGCGCCGACCTCGCGCTCGCCGAGGGCGTACTGGCCGCGCACGCGATCGCGGGACGGCCCGCCCCCGAGCCGGTGCGCCGCCGCCGTGCGCGCCGCCGCCGGTTCGCCGAGCTGATGGCCGCCGCGCACGCGCCCGGACCGGAGTGGACCGGCTGGGTCACCGACGACACCGACGTCTGCCGCTGCGAGGAGGTCCCCGCCGGGCGGATCCGCGCCGCCGTCGACGAACTCGGTGCGGCGGACCCGCGGACCGTCAAGCTGCTCACCCGGGCCGGCATGGGCTGGTGCCAGGGCCGGATGTGCGGCCCCGCGGTGGCCCGCCTGTCCGGCGGCCCCACCGGACGCGCCGACAGCCGGCCGCTCTCCTGCCCCGTCCCGCTGGCCCAACTCGCCGACGGCACCGAACTTTCCCCCTGAGCCCGCCCCGCCGGGCTCCCCTGCTCGCGACGGCCGACGGCCCGGGCCCTTGTGGTTCACCGTCGCCCGTTTATAAAATGTCACACATCATATCGAGGGAGACCCCCGTGACCCGCACCCCCCACGACCCCGCCCGTCCCTGGCGCGGCATCATGGTCGCCACCACGCTGCCCTTCCGTGACGACCTCACGGTGGACTACGACGCCTACGCCGAGCACGTCCGCTGGCTGATCGACAACGGCTGCGACGGCGTCGTCCCGAACGGCTCGCTGGGCGAGTACCAGACCCTCACCCCCGAGGAGCGCGCCAAGGTCGTCACCACCGCCGTCGAGGCGGCCGGCGACGGCGCCCGCGTGATGCCCGGCGTCGCCGCCTACGGCAGCGCCGAGTCCCGCCGCCTCGCCGAGCAGGCCGCCGAGGCCGGCGCCGGCTCCGTGCTGCTGCTCCCGCCGAACGCGTACCGCGCCGACCACGCCGCGGTCCGCGCCCACTACGCCGAGGTCGCCAAGGCCGGAGTGCCGATCGTCGCCTACAACAACCCGATCGACACCAAGGTCGACCTGGTCCCCGCGCTGCTCGCCGCGCTCCACGCGGCCGGCTCGATCGTCGCCGTGAAGGAGTTCTCCGGCGACGTCCGCCGCGCCTACGAGATCGCCGAGCTCGCCCCCGAGCTCGACCTGCTGATCGGCGCCGACGACGTCCTGCTGGAGCTCGCCGTGGCCGGCGCGGTCGGCTGGATCGCCGGCTACCCCAACGCGCTGCCCGCCGCCAGCGCCGAGCTGTACCACGCCGCGGTGTCCGGCGACCTGGCCACCGCGCTGCCGCTCTACAAGTCGCTGCACTCGCTGCTGCGCTGGGACTCCAAGACCGAGTTCGTCCAGGCCATCAAGCTCTCCATGGACCTGGCCGGCCGCCGCGGCGGTCCGACCCGCGCCCCGCGACTGCCGCTCACCGGCGAGGTCGAGGCCGCGGTGCGCGCCGCCACCGAGAAGGCCCTCGCCGAGGGCCACAAGTAGGGGCAACCAGCAGGGGCCGTCAGTAGGGCCGCGACCAGGGCCGCGGGCAGGGCTTCGCGCCAGGCCGCCGGCACGGGTCCCGCAAGCGGCCGGGCCGGCTCTCCGGGGGGAGCCGGCCCGGCTGACCCGCCGTCAGGAGACAACACCGACATGCGTACCCGCCACGTCTTCCACGCCGTCGACTCGCACACCGAGGGCATGCCCACCCGCGTCATCACCGGCGGGTTCGGCACCATTCCGGGCGCCACCATGGCCGAGCGGCGCGTCCACTTCCAGCAGCACCTGGACCACTTCCGGACGCTGCTGATGTACGAGCCGCGCGGCCACGCCGCGATGAGCGGCGCGATCCTGCAGCCGCCCACCCGCCCCGACGCCGACTTCGGCGTCCTCTACATCGAGGTCTCCGGACTGCTCCCGATGTGCGGCCACGGCACGATCGGCGTCGCCACCGTCCTGGTCGAGACCGGCATGGTCCCGGTGGTCGAACCGGTCACCACCGTCCGCCTCGACACCCCCGCCGGCCTGGTCGTCGCCGACGTCCGGGTCGAGGGCGGGGCGGCCGTCGCGGTGACCATCCGCAACGTGCCGTCGTACTCCGTCGGGCTGGACCTGAAGGCCGAGGTCCCCGGGTACGGCACCGTGCGGTACGACCTGGCGTACGGCGGCAACTACTACGCGATCCTGCCGCTGGCCGAGTTCGGGCTGCCGTTCGAGCGCGGGCGCAAGGACGACATCCTGGCCGCCGGGCTGGCGCTGATGGACGTGATCAACGCCTCCGAGGGCCGCCCCGTGCACCCCGAGGACCCCTCCATCCACAGCTGCCACCACGTCCAGCTGCTGGCCCCCGGCTCCGACGCGGTGCACTCCCGCCACGCGATGGCCATCCACCCCGGCTGGTTCGACCGCTCGCCCTGCGGGACGGGCACCTCCGCGCGGATGGCCCAGCTGCACGCCCGCGGCGAGCTCGCCCTCGACACCGACTTCCGCAACGACTCCTTCATCGGCACCACCTTCACCGGCCGCCTGGTCGCCGAGACCACCGTCGCCGGCCACCCCGCCGTCATCCCCACCGTCACCGGCCGCGCCTGGCTCACCGGCACCGCCCAGTACTTCCTCGACCCCGCCGACCCCTTCCCCGCCGGTTTCCTGCTGTAGGGCAATCGGCTGCGCCCCGCCGAGCTGCGCCCCGACAGGGGCGGGGAACTGCGCGAGTCGGAAGAGACGCACAGTCAGTTCCGGGGATGGCGAGTCAGTTGCACCTCGGCGGGTGCGGCGGAACGTGGCACCCGGCCGGTGTCCGTGCCCCGACCTTCCCCAAGTTCCCTTCCGCCCCGCGCAGTTCCCCGCGCCCCTGTCGGGGCGCAGCCTGGTGGTGCGCGTCGTTCACGAAAGGTTTTCGTTCCCATGACCCTCATCAACTCGTACAACCCCGCCGATCCGGAGGATCTGGTCGTCGCCGCCGAGGCCGTGGGGGCGGCCGGTGTGGAGGCGGCGATCGTGGCGGCGCGCCGGGCGCAGCGGGCGTGGGTGGCGTTGGGCGCCGCGGGGCGGGCGGCAGCCCTGTCGCGGGCTGCGGCGGCGGTGGAGGGGGCTGCGGAGGAGCTGGCGCGGCTGGTGGTGCGGGAGGTGGGGAAGCCGGTGGCCGAGGCACGCGGGGAGGTGGCGCGGACGGTGGCCATCTGGCGCTACTACGCGCAGGCGCCGTTCGCCGCCGCGGGCGCCGTGCACGAGCCGGCCGCGGGGGAGGGGCTGCTGCTGACGCGTCGTCGGCCGTACGGTGTGGCGGGTCTGATCACGCCGTGGAACTTCCCGCTGGCGATCCCGACCTGGAAGGCCGCGCCGGCGCTGGCCGTCGGCAACACCGTGGTGCTGAAGCCCGCCCCGGAGGCGACCGCGTGCGCCCTGCGGCTGGCCGAGCTCGCGGGCCTGCCCGAGGGCGTGCTGACGGTGGTGCCGGGCGGCGCCGAGGAGGGGACGGCGCTGGTGGCCGGTACCGACGTGGTGTCGTTCACGGGCTCGACCGCCGTCGGCCGGGCCGTGGTGGCGGCGACCGCCGACCGCGGGGTGCCGGTGCAGGCGGAGATGGGCGGGCTGAACGCGGCGCTGGTGCTGCCGGACGCGGACGTGGCGCAGGCCGCCGCGCACCTGGCGAACGCCATCGCGGGCTACGCGGGCCAGAAGTGCACCGCGACCAGCCGGGTGATCGCGGTCGGCGACGCGTACGAGCCGCTCGCGGAGGCGCTGGCCAAGGCGCTGGCGCGGACCGCGGCCGGCGACCCGGCCGACGGGGTGACGGTGTGCGGTCCGGTGATCAACCGTCCGGCGCTGGAGCGGCTGACCGGGGCGATCGAGGGCGCGCGGGCCGGTGGCGCCACCGTGCTGACCGGCGGGGTGCGCCCGGAGCGGGCCGGGTGGTTCCTGGAGCCGACGCTGCTGGAGAACGTCCCGGCGGGGGACCCGCTGCTGACCGAGGAGTTCTTCGGGCCGGTGGCGGTGCTGCTGCACGCCGCCGACCTCGACGAGGCGATCGCGCTGGCCAACGACACCCGGCACAGCCTGTCGACCTCGGTGCACTCGCGGAGCCTGGACGTGGCGCTGGCCGCCGCGGACCGGCTGGACGCGGGGATGATCAGGGTCAACGCGCCGTCCAGCGGCGTCGACTTCCACCTGCCGTTCGGCGGGGCGAAGGCGGCCTCGTACGGGTCGCGCGAGCAGGGCCAGGCGGTGCTGGACTTCTACACCGCGTCACGGACCGTCAGCGTCCTTCCCGCCGAGGTGAACTGAGTGAACATCGCGACCATCGACTACCACACCGCCGGGGAGCCGTTCCGGATCGTGATCGCCGGGCTGCCGCCGGTCCCGGGGGACAGCGTCGCCGAGCGGCGGCGGTTCGCCGTCGGCGCGGGCGGCACGGCCACCTCGCCGCGGCCGAGCGCGCTGGACGACGTCCGCCGGCTGCTCACCCGGGAGCCGCGCGGGCACGCCGGGATGTACGGCGGGTTCATCGTGCCGCCGGACGACGGCGAGGCGCACTTCGGGGTGCTGTTCTGGCACAAGGACGGCTACTCCACCGCCTGCGGGCACGGCACCATGGCGCTCGGCGCGTGGGCGGTCGACTCCGGACTGGTGGCCGCGCCGGACGACGGCAGCGCGCTGGTGCGGATCGACGTCCCGTCCGGGCGGGTCAGCGCCACCGTGCACCGCTCCGGCGGCCGCACCACCGGCGTGACCTTCCGCAACGTGCCGACCCGGGTGCTGGCCCGCAAGGTCGAGCTGCCGACCTCCCGAGGCGTGGTCGCGGTGGACCTGGCGGACTCCGGGGCGGTGTACGCCTCGCTGCCCGCCGCCGCGCTCGGCCTGTCCGTGGTCCCGGACCGGCTGCCCGAACTGACCGCCGCCGGGCGGGAGATCCGCGCCGCGCTGGAGGGCCACGAGGCCCTGGCCGGGCACCGCGACGGCGTCTACGGGGTCATCCTGTACGACGAGCTGCCCGACACGCCGTCAGGTCCGCACCAGCGCAACGTCACGGTCTTCGCCGACGGCCAGATCGACCGCTCCCCGTGCGGCTCCGGCACCTCCGCCCGGCTCGCGCTGCTCGCCGAGGACGCGGTGATGGGCCCCGGACGCCAGCTGCGGCACGACTCGATCATCGGCACGGTCTTCACCGGCCGGGTGCGCGGGCAGCACGCCGACGGCGTGGTCACCGAGGTCACCGGCACCGCCCACCGCACCGGTGAGCACCGCTTCGTGCTGGACTCCGACGACAGCCTCGGCGCCGGGTTCCTGCTGTGACCGCACTGCTGGAGCTGACGCTCGGTCACCCGGAGGCGATCGACGCGCTGGAGCGCGCCCTGCGCGGCGGGTTGGACGTGGAGTCCTGCCCGCCGCGCTCGGCGGTCGCCGTCCCGGCCGGCGAGCTGCTGCTGATGCCCGCCGCCGACGGGGAGTTCGCCGGGGTGAAGATCGCCGGGGTGGTGCCCGCCAACCCGGCGGCCGGCCTGCCCAGGATCACCGGCAGCTACCTGCTGCTGGACGGCCGCACCCTGCAGCCGCTCGCCCTGCTGGACGGCGCCGCGCTCACCGCGCTGCGCACCCCCGCCGTGACCGCGCTGGCACTGCGGGCGCTGGCCGCCCCCGACGCCGCGCACCTGGTGCTGTTCGGCGCCGGACCGCAGGCGTGGGGCCACCTTGAGGCGCTGCGCACCGTGCTGCCGCTGCGCCGGCTGACCGTGGTGGCGCGCCGCCCCGCACCGGCCGAGGAGCTGGTGCGGTACGCCGCCGGGCTGGGCCTGGCCGCCGGGCGCGGCGGGCCCGACGCGGTGGCGGCGGCCGACCTGGTGGTGTGCTGCACCACCGCCCGCACCCCGCTGTTCGACGGCCGACTGGTGCCGGACCGCGCGGCGGTGGCCGCGGTCGGCTCGCACGAGCCGGACGCCCGGGAGGTCGACGAGCACCTGGTGCACCGGGCCGGCCTGTTCGTCGAGGCCCGGGCGGTGGCGCTGCGCGAGGCCGGTGACCTGCTGCAGGCGGGGGTCGGGGCGGAGCGGCTTGCTAATCTGTCAGAACTGGTGACCGGCGGGGCAGTTGTCCGCCATGATCGGCCGAGGTTCTTCAAGAGCGTCGGCATGGCCTGGCAGGATCTGGCGGTGGCGGCGGCCCAGTTCGAGGCGCAGCATCCAGGGCATTCACTCTCCGCAACGTGACATTGTACAATGAGGTTCTGTTGAACCTCCGGAGGAGCACCATGGCCGACCTGAAGCCCCGCAACCTCATCTCCGTCCAGGAGCGGCTGCGCGACCAGGTCGCCCACGCCCTGCGCGCCGCGCTGATCTCCGGCGAGCTGCGCCCCGGCGTGGTCTACTCCGCCCCGGCGCTGGCCGCCGACTTCGGTGTCTCCGCCACCCCCGTCCGCGAGGCGATGCTCGACCTGGCCCGCGAGGGCCTGGTCGAGGCCGTCCGCAACAAGGGCTTCCGGGTCACCGAGCTGAGCGAGCGCGACCTCGACGAGTTCACCGAGATCCGCGCGCTGATCGAGGTCCCCACGGTCGGCCAGGTCACCCGCACCGCCACCGCCGAGCAGCTGGAGGCGCTGCGCCCACAGGCCGAGGCGATCGTCGCCGCCGCGCGCAAGCACGACCTGATCGGCTACCTGGAGGCCGACCGCCAGTTCCACCTCGACCTGCTCGCCCTGGCCGGCAACGCCCGCCTGGTGGAGACCGTCGGCGACCTGCGCAAGCGCTCCCGCCTCTACGGCCTCAACCGGCTCGACCAGCGCGGCGAACTGGTCTCCTCCGCCGAGGAGCACCAGGAACTCCTCGACGTCATGCTCACCGGCGACGCCAAGGCCGCCGAGGAGTGCATGACCCGCCACCTCGGCCACGTCCGCCACCTCTGGGCCGCCGACGAGCAGCCCGCCCCCACCGCTCTGCGCCTGCCCGGCCGCTGACGGCCTGCGGCCGGCCCGCGCCAGTCGTGGGGCCGGTTTCGTGCGCCTCCGGATGCCCGGCCGCCGACGCCCGGTCGCAGGCTCCGCTCCGCCTGGCCGGGCTCGGGGCTTCCGGGCTAGCAGCCGCTGCCGGGTTCGGTGAGGCGGCCGTCGTGCATCTCCAGGACGCGGTCGACCCGGCCGAGGAGGTCGCGGTCGTGGGTGACCATGACGGTGGCGGTCCCGTGGGTGCGGGTGATCTCGCGCAGCAGGTCGACGATCTGCGCGCCGCGTTCGTGGTCGAGGGCCGAGGTGGGTTCGTCCACCAGCAGCACCGAGGGGCTGCCGAAGAGGGCACGGGCGATGTTCACCCGCTGGCGCTCGCCGCCGGACAGCTGGTGCGGGCGGCGGCGCTGCTTGGCGCCGTCCAGGCCGACCGAGGCGAGCAGGTCCTCGGCCCGGCGGCGGGCGGCGGACGGCCGGCGGCCGCGGACCGACTCCAGGACCAGCAGCTGCTCCACGGCGGTCAGTGAGGCCAGCAGGTTGGACTGCTGGAAGACGATGCCGAGCCGCTCGCGGCGCAGCGCGGTGCGCTGCCGCTCGCCCAGGGCGCCCGCGTCGACGCCGTCGACCAGCACCTGCCCGGTGTCCGGGCGCAGCAGCGTCGCGGCGACCGCGAGCAGGCTGGACTTGCCGGAGCCGGACGGGCCCGCCACCGCGGTGAACTCGCCGGGGGCGACGGTCAGGTCGACGGCGTCCAGGGCGGTCAGCCGGGCGTCGCCGTCCGGGTAGGTGAGGGTGACCCCGCGCAGGGCGAGGCCGGTGCGGACGGCCTGGAGGGCGGTGGTCATGCGGGGGCTCCCGGGGCTCGGTGAGGTGAGGGGCTGACGGGGCGTCATCGGTTCGCCCCCAGCGCCGCAAGCGGGTCGACGGCGGTGATCCGGCGCACCGCGAGCACCGCGCCCAGCAGGCCCAGCAGCACCATCGCGGTGACCGGCACCGCCACGGTCAGCGCCGAGACGTCGAACGGCACCGCCGCCGAGGCGAACGCCCCGCCGACCGCGCCCACCGCGCCGCCCAGCAGCGCACCCGCCAGCAGGACCGCCGCGGCCTGCGCCAGCGCGTCGCGCACCAGGTAGCCGCTGGACGCGCCGACCGCCTTCAGCACCGCGATGTCCGGCTTGCGCTGCACCGTCCACACCGTGAAGAACGCGCCGACGACCAGCGCGCTCACCGCGAACAGGAAGCCCTGGATCAGCTGCAGGCTGCCCTGCTCGGCCGCGTAGCCGTTGATCCCGGCCAGCGCGTCGTCCTTGCCGACCGCCTTGAGGTCGGCGGGCAGGCCGTGCGGGGTGCCGCGGACGGCCGCCGCGGTGGGCTGCTTCTGGCCGGAGACCCGCTGCCAGGTCGCCGGGGTGGTCCACACGCTCGGCGCGTGCGAGAGCGAACGCTCGGCGGTGACCGCGACGACCGTCAGGTGCTCGGGTCCGACGGTGACCTGCGTGCCGGGGGAGAGGTGGTACTTCGCGGCGGTGTCCGCGCCGACCGCCAGCTCGCCGTCCTTCGGCGCGGCGCCCGCGGACAGCGGCGGCAGCAGCGCGGCGTCGGTGCCCAGCACGCTCACCGAGGCCGCGCCGTCGGCGGTGGTCAGCCGGCTCATCGCCACCCCCAGCGGGGAGACCGCGCCCGCGCCCGGCGCGGCCGCCACCCGGGCGAGCTGATCCGGCGTCAGCGTGCTGGAGGCGAACGACACCTCCGGCTCGGCACCCGGCGCGGCGCCGAACACCACGCTGTCGACGGGGAGTTCGGCGACCGTAGAGGAGGCCGCCGAGGCCAGCCCGCCGGTCAGGCCGTACAGGAACACCACCAGGGTCGTGATCAGGGTGACGACCGCGCCCATCAGGGCGAACCGCCCCCTGGCAAAACGGATGTCACGCAGTGCGACGAACACGGGAACCTTCCGGGAAGTTCGGACTTCGAGGACGTGCGGAGTCGGGACTCGACTACCGCTCCAGCCTCGCCGCCGCGACGACCGCTGCCATCAGGGAGAGGAGGGGACTGCGGACCCCACAAGAGGTGCACCCGAAAATCCATCGAACGGTTGATGCCGCGCCGCGCGGCACGGCGGCGTGCACCCCGTACCCTCGGAAGGCGTGCCCCGTACCGAACCAGCAGCCGCCCCGAGCAGCGCCGACGACGACCACACCCGGTCCACCCCCGCGTTGCGGATGGCCAACCTCGCCGTGCACGGCCTGTTCTTCACCCTGCTCGCCGTGCTGCTGGTCCGCGCCGCGGCCGACGGCCGGCTGGGCCCGGCCGGCTGGGCCACCGCCGGGGCGCTCGCCGTCGCGTACGCGGCCGGCGGGGTGGTCCGGCAGATCCGCGAGTCCCGCGCGCTGGGCACCCTGTGGCTGCTCGCCGTCGCCCTGCTGTGGATCGAACTGACGCTCCAGCACCCCGAGTTCAGCTACCTGGCGTTCCCGCTGTACTTCGTCTGCCTGCACGTGCTGCCGCTGCGCTGGGCGCTGCCCGCGGTCGGCGCGCTCACCGCCGCGGTGATCGCCGCGCAGGCCACCACGCCCGGCGGGCTGACCACCGCGAAGGTCATCGGCCCGCTGGCCGGCGCCGCCGTCGCGCTGCTCACCGCGTACGGCTACGCCGCGCTCTACCGCGAGAGCCGGGCCCGCCAGCGGCTCATCGACGACCTGGTCCGCACCCGCGACGAACTCGCCGCCAGCCAGCGCGAAGCCGGCCGCCTCGCCGAACGCCAGCGCCTGGCCCGGGAGATCCACGACACCCTCGCCCAGGGCCTGGCCGGCATCGTGCTGCTCGCCCGCGAGGCCGCCGCCGAACTCCCCGCCGACCCGCAGGCGGCGGGCGCCCTGCTGCGCGAGGTCGAACAGACCGCCGCCGGGAACCTCGCCGAAGCCCGCCGCTTCGTCCACGCCCTCACCCCGCCCGCGCTCGACGACGCGACCCTCACCGATGCGCTGCGCCGGCTCGCCACCGCCGCCGACGCCGCCTTCCACCTCGACGGCGCCCCCTACCCCCTCCCCGTCGAAGCCGAGGTCGCGCTGCTGCGCCTCACCCAGGAGGCCCTCGCCAACGCCGTCCGGCACGCCGCCGCCCGGCACATCGCCGTCACTCTCGCCTACCTCGACGACGCGGTCACCCTCGACGTCTACGACGACGGCGTCGGCTTCGACCCCAGCACCGCGCCCGGCCCCGGCTCGTTCGGCCTGCACGGCATGCGCGAACGGATCGCCGCGCTCGGCGGCAGCCTCACCGTCGAATCCGCCCCCGGGGAAGGCACCGCCGTCGCGGTGTCGCTGCCGCTGCGGGCGATCGAGAGCCCGAGCGCTCCGGCCGGCGCCGGCGCCGTCCCGGAGGAGGACGCGGACGACGGGCGTGTGCTGCGCGTGGGCGCGATGGCCGGGGCGGCGCGGGTCGGTCGGGTGCGGCGCCTGGTGCTCGCGGGGGTGCGGCGGTGATCCGGGTGCTGGTGGTGGACGACCACCCCGTGGTGCGGCGCGGACTGCGCGCCATGGTCGACGACCTGCCGGACGTCACCGCGGTCGGCGAGGCCGCGGACGGTGCGGCGGCCCTCGCGCTGATCGCCGAACTGCCGTCGG
The DNA here is from genome assembly GCF_053595195.1 of Kitasatospora sp. NPDC002522. Classification (NCBI taxonomy): domain Bacteria; kingdom Bacillati; phylum Actinomycetota; class Actinomycetes; order Kitasatosporales; family Streptomycetaceae; genus Kitasatospora; species Kitasatospora sp. NPDC002522. Next base: position 163,570 of record NZ_JBSFXE010000003.1, on the reverse strand, counting down.
AGCGGCGGCCGGACGTCGTGCTGATGGACCTTCAGATGGGTGCCGGCATGCACGGGGTCGAGGCGACCCGGCGGATCACCGCGCTGCCCGCGCCGCCGGCCGTGCTGATCCTCACCACCTACTCCACCGACGCGGACATCCTCGCCGCGGTCGAGGCGGGCGCCACCGGCTACCTGCTCAAGGACGCCCCGCCCGAGGAGGTGGCCGCCGCGATCCGGGCCACCGCCCGCGGCGAGACCGTCCTCGCGCCGCCCGTCGCCGCCCGCCTCCTCGGCCGGGTCCGGGCCGGCCGTCCCTCGCTCTCCCCGCGCGAGGCCGAGATCCTCCAACTCCTCGCCGAGGGCCTGCCCAACCGGCAGATCTCCAAGCGACTGTTCATCAGCGAAGCCACCGTCAAGACCCACCTGGTCCACATCTACGACAAGCTCGGCGTCGACTCCCGCACCTCCGCCATCGCCTCCGGCCTCGCCAGCGGGTTGATCCGCCCCGTGGAACGCTGACCGCCTCCGGCGGGGGTCGGATGGGTCGACTTCTGTGCCTGTGGCCTTGCGGGCGGGTTGGTCTGCCTTGTGGAGCGCTGACCGCCGGGGGATAACCGCTGGTGGTGGCGGGGTTCGGGGCGGCAGGATGGCGGGATGGATGCTGTGCACACGCTGGCCTGGCGGTATGTCGCCTGGCAGGTCATGCCCGAGGAACTGCCGATGGCTGCTGCCGAGTTGCTGGCTGCGGGCTATGACTCGCCGGCGCTGTGTGACCTGGCGGGGCGGGCGCGGCGGGAGGAGACGGGGGTGCTGCAGGCGTTGCTGGAGGCGGCCGTGGGCGAGCTCGGGGTGGGCCTGCCGACGGTCGGCCGGGCCGAGCGGTATCTGCTGCGGGATCTTGCCCTGCGCCTGCTGTCCGGTGCGGCCACCGCGCTGGAGGTGGCCGCCGCGGTGTCCGGGGTGGAGGGGGAGGACGCCGACGACCTCGAACTGCGTTTCCTGCGCGTCGCCGGCGGAGAGTGCTGCACGCGCTGCCTCACCGACGTCCAGCTGTACAACCCCGAGGCGTACGCCGCCTGGGAGACCGACCTGCGGACCGCCGCCGCCGAGCTCTGACGTGCCGTCACTTCCGGGCGGCGAGGTACGCGGGCCAGGAGCCGTGGTGGGTGATGTCCGGGGCTCCGGCCGCACCGGCCGGGTCGCAGCGGAAGCCGGGGACGGTCCTGCCGTCGGCGAGGCGGACCGGGCCGAGCAGCATCGGGGCGGGGAGGGTGGCGAGCAGGCGGGCGAGGCCGGCCGGGGGGAGCAGCCACAGTTCGCCCCCGATCGCGGCGCCGCCGTCCGCGACCGCCACCAGCCCGGGCTTGGGCGGGTCGGTCGGCAGGGCGTACAGCCGGTACTCCGCGGCGGTGGACACCGCTCCGGCCAGGTGGGCGCCGAGGGCCAGCAGGTGGCCGTTGAGGGGCTGCCCGGTCAGGTGGGCGCCGAAGACCGCCAACGGGACCGGCGGGTCGGTCAGCTGGGCGGCGATCGCGGCGAGCCGGTCCTCGGTGTGCGGCCGCCCGACCAGCATGACGCCGAAGGGCAGGCCGTCGACCTCGCCGGCCGGCACCGCGAGCGCGCACAGGCCCAGCAGGTTGGCGGAGTTGGTGAACCGTCCGAGCCGGGCGTTGCTGCCGACGGGGTCGGCGGCGACCTCCGCGAGCGTCGGGTGGCCGGTGGTGGTGGGGAGCAGCAGGGCGTCCGCGTCGCCGAGTTCGGCGAGCGCCGCCTCGCGCAGGTCGGCCAGCCGGGCGCGGTCGCGGAACAGCCGGTGCGCCGGGAGTTCGCCCGCGGCCAGCACGATCCGACGGACCGTCGGGTCCAGGTCGGGGCCGCCCCGGGCGAGGAACTCGCCGACCGCGTCGTACCGTTCGGCGGCGAACGCGCCGTCGTAGAGCATCGCGGCGACCGTGCTGAACGGGGTCAGGTCGAGCTCGCGCGCCGCCGGGAAGGCGGCGGCGGCCCGCCGGAACGCGGCGGACCAGCCCTCGGCCAGCTCGCCGAGCTGCTCGGGCCGGGGGACGGCGACTCGCCACGGGCCGGGGGCGCGGGCCGGTTGCGGCGCCGGGTCGGCCATCAACCGGTGGGCGGCGAGGGCCAGTTCGGTGGTGCGGGCGAAGACCGAGACGCAGTCCAGGCTGCGGCAGGCGGGCACCACCCCGGCGGTGGGGACGGCCCCGGGGGCGCCCTTCAGACCGACGACGCCGTTGAGCGCGGCGGGCACCCGGCCGGAGCCCGCGGTGTCGGTGCCCAGCGCCAGGTCGACCAGGCCCAGCGCGACCGCGACTGCCGAACCCGAGCTGGACCCGCCCGAGATCCGGGTGGGATCGACGGCGCCCCGCACCGCCCCGTACGGGCTGCGGGTGCCGACCAGGCCGGTGGCGAACTGGTCCAGGTTGGTGGTGCCGAGGACCACCGCGCCCGCCGCGCGCAGGCGGGCCACCGCCGGGGCGTCCGCCGCCGGCCGGTACGCGTAGGACGGGCACCCGGCGGTGGTCGGCAGACCCGCCACGTCGATGTTGCCCTTGACTGCGAGCACCAGCCCGGCCAGCGGCAGGTGCTCGCCCGCCGCCACCCGGGCGTCCACCGCGGCGGCCTCCGCCTCCGGCCCGTCCTGGGGCCGTAGGTCGATCCACACCTCGGGCCGGTCGGCGGCCGCGATCCGGCGGTAGGCGTCCCGGACCCGGGCGAGCGCGGGGGCGGTGGGGATCAGCATCGGCGGAGGTCCTCTCAGCGACGGGACGGGGAAAGGCGGGGGGCGGTCTCAGGACGCGGCGGCCAGCACCAGCAGCGCGGTGCCGGGCTCGACCTGGTCGCCCGGGGTGACCAGCACCTCGACGACCACGCCGTCCTGCGGGGAGGTGATCGACGACTCCATCTTCATTGCCTCCACCGCCAGCAACTGCTGTCCGGCGCGCACGGGTTGGCCGACCGCCACGTCGACCTTCCAGACCGCGGCGGTGAACTCCGCGGCGACCAGCGCCCCGCCGTCCGGCACGTCCACCGGCCCGGCCGGCGGCGGGGTGCCCGCGGCGGCGTCCGCGGCCCGGTCGAACTCGCCCGCGAGTTCCCAGGCATGGCGCTCGGCGGCGAAGGCCGCGGCCTGGCGCTCCCGGAACGCGGCGATCGGCGCGGCCTGCCGGTCGAGCAGCTCCAGGTGCTCGGCCAGCGAGAACTCACCCTCCTCGATCCGCAGTTCGAGCCGCCCGGCGGCCATGTCGGCGCGCATCTCGAGCAGTTCGGCCGCCGACACCGGGTACCAGCGGATCCGGTCGAAGAAGCGCAGCAGCCAGGGCACGCCCGCCCGGAACGGGCCGCGTTGCTGCCAGCCGGACCACATCTGCACCGTCCGCCCGACGAACTGGTAGCCGCCCGGGCCCTCCATGCCGTAGACGCACAGGTACGCCCCGCCGATGCCGACCGAGTTCTCCGCCGTCCAGGTCCGTGCCGGGTTGTACTTGGTGGTGACCAGCCGGTGCCGCGGGTCGAGCGGGGTGGCGACCGGCGCGCCCAGGTACACGTCGCCGAGGCCCAGCACCAGGTACTCGGCGTCGAACACCGTCCGGTACACCTCCTCGACGCTCGCGAGGCCGTTGATCCGGCGGATGAACTCGATGTTCCACGGGCACCACGGCGCGTCGTCGCGGACGCCCGCCATGTAGCGCTCGATCGCCTCCCGGGTGGCCGGGTCGTCCCAGGACAGCGGGAGGTGGACGGTGCGGCTGGGCACCCGGAGCCGGTCGGTGGCCGGCAGTCCGGCCTCCACCTCCCGCACCAGGTCGAGAAGTTGATTTGTCGTCAAAGCGTCCGGGTCGACGTGCACCTGGAGCGAGCGGATCCCCGGGGTCAGGTCGACGACGCCCGGCAGGTCCAGTTCGCCCAGGCGCTGCGCCAGGGCGTTCACGCGCATCCGCAGCGCCAGGTCGAGCTGCATCGGGCCGTACTCCACCAGCAGGTTGTCGTCGCCGCTGCGCCGGTAGGTGACCTCCGGCCGGTCGGCGGTGGCGGCCAGCCGGGCCAGCACACCGCCGTCGGTGACCGGGGCGCGGTCGGCCACCGGGTCGCCGTCGGGGCGGGCGCGCAGCCGGGAGGCGGCGTCCTCGGAGACCGGGACGAAGCGCACCCGGTCGCCGGGGCGCAGCTGGCCGAGCTTCCAGCGCTGGCCGCTGACGACGGTCGCCGGGCAGACGAAGCCGCCGAGCGAGGGGCCGTCCGGGCCGAGCAGCACCGGCATGTCGCCGGTGAAGTCGACCGCGCCGACCGCGTACGGGGTGTCGTGGATGTTGGACGGGTGCAGGCCGGCCTCGCCGCCGTCCGGGCGGGCCCAGGACGGCTTCGGGCCGACCAGCCGGACGCCGGTGCGGGCGCTGTTGAAGTGCACCGACCAGTCGGCGGCGTAGAACTCGGCCATGTCGTCGGCGGTGAAGAACTCCGGTGCGGCGTGCGGACCTTCGACCACCGGCAGGGCCCAGTCGGAGGTGAACGCGGGCCGCTCGGCGACCGGTCCGGCGCCCGGGCCGAGCCGGTCCGTGCCGCCGTGCAGCACGTCCCCGGCGCGCAGCTCGCGGCCGCCGTGGCCACCGAACGCGCCGAGCGTGAAGGTCGCGGCGCTGCCGAGGAAGTCCGGGACGTCGAGTCCGCCCGCGAGCAGCAGGTAGGTGCGCAGGCCCGGGCCGGGCGGCGCGCCGACGGCCAGCTCGCCGCCGGCCGGGACGCGCACCGGCTCCCACTGCGGGACGGGCGCGCCGTCGACCGTCACCTCGGCGGGCGCGCCGGTGACGCACACCCAGGTCGGGGCGGTGAAGCGGAGCGCCGGGCCGAGCAGGGTGCACTCCAGGCCGGGGGCGCCCTCCGGGTTGCCGAGGGCCCGGTTGCCGAGCCGGAACGACAGGTCGTCCATCGGCCCGCACGGCGGCACCCCGACGTGCCAGTAGCCGGTGCGGCCGGGCCAGTCCTGGACGGTGGTGAGGGTGCCGGCCCGGAGCACCTCGATCCGCGGCGTCGGGTCGGCGACGGCGGCCAGCGTCCCGGTGTGGTGCTCGGCGGCGCGCAGCTGCGGCAGGCCGGTGATCGCCCGCAGCAGGCCCAGGTTGGTCTCGATCCCGGCCACCCGGGTGCCGTCCAGGGCCGCGCCGAGCCGGTCCAGGGTCTCGGCCCGGTCCGCGCCGTGCACCACCACCTTGGCCAGCATCGGGTCGTAGGCTGCGGTCACCTCGGTCCCGGTCTCCACCCAGGTGTCCACCCGCACCCCCGGCGGGAACGCCACCTCGGTCAACCGGCCGGCGCTGGGCCGGTGTTCACGGCTCGGGTCCTCCGCGTACAGCCGGGCCTCCACGGCGTGGCCGCGCGGCTCGCCGACCTCGCGCACCACGTCCCGCTCGCCGCGGGCCAGCCGCAGCATCCACTCCACCAGGTCCACCCCGTAGACCGCCTCGGTGACCGGGTGCTCCACCTGCAGGCGGGTGTTGACCTCCAGGAAGTAGGCCCGCTCGCGCGCCGCGTCGTACACGTACTCCACCGTGCCCGCCGAGCGGTAGCCGACCGAGGCGCACAGGTCCCGGGCGGAGACGGCGAGTTGCTTGCGCACCAGGTCGGGGAGACCGGGCGCGGGGGCCTCCTCGAGGACCTTCTGGTTGCGGCGCTGGAGCGAGCAGTCGCGGTCCCCGAGGGTGACCACCCGGCCCGTGCCGTCGCCGAACACCTGCACCTCGACGTGCCGGGCGTGCTCCACCAGCCGTTCCAGGAACACCCCGGCGGTGGCGAAGGAGGCCGCGGCGGTGCGCTGCACCACGTCCCAGGCCGCGGTCAGTTCGGCGGGCGAGCGGCAGGCCCGCATCCCGATGCCGCCCCCGCCGCCGGTGGCCTTCAGCATCACCGGGTAGCCGATCGCGTCGGCCGCCGCCAGCGCCTCGTCCAGGCCGGTCAGCAGGCCGGTGCCGGGGAGCAGCGGCACCCCCGCGGCCTCGGCCGCCGCGCGCGCGGTGTGCTTGGCGCCGAAGACCTCCAGCTGTTCCGGCGTCGGGCCGACGAAGGCCAGGCCCGCGGCCTCCACCCGGCGGGCGAAGGCCGCGTCCTCGGACAGGAAGCCGTAGCCGGGGTGGATCGCGCCCGCGCCGGTCTCCAGCGCCGCGGCCAGCACCAGGTCGGCGCGCAGGTAGCTCTCCTTGGCGGCCGCCGGGCCGAGCCGCACCGCGTGGTCGGCCAGCCGGACGTGCGGGGCCGCGCGGTCCGGGTCGGCGAAGACCGCGACCGTGCGCAGTCCGAGCTCCCGGGCGGTGCGGATGATCCGGACCGCGATCTCGCCGCGGTTGGCGATCAGCAGGGTGTCGAACCCCGGTGCGTGGCCGGTCATCGCGCGGCTCCCTCGGTGACGGTCATCCGCACCGGCGTCGGGTCGAAGCCGTTGCAGGGGTTGTTGATCTGCGGGCAGTTGGAGACCAGCACCAGCACGTCGGTCTCGGCGCGCAGCGACACCCGCAGGCCCGGCGCGGAGCGGCCGTCGACGATGCCGAGGGTGCCGTCGGCCTCCACGGGGACGTTCATGTACCAGTTGAGGTTGGACACCAGGTCGCGCTTGCCCAGGCCCCACCGGGCGCCCTCGGCGAGGAAGTTCTCCACGCAGGCGTGCTGCGGCCAGGTGTGGTGCCCGTAGCGCAGGGTGTTCGACTCGCGGGAGCAGGCCCCGCCGACGGTGTCGTGCCGGCCGCAGTCGTCGGCGACCACGGTCATCAGCGGGGTGTGCTCGGTGGAGAGCAGCGTGTGGCCGGTGGTCAGGAACAGCGTCCCGGCGGCCTGCAGGGTGTCGGGCGCGCTGTAGCGCACCGCCGGGTCGTGCGCGTCGTACAGCAGGCAGTCCACCGCCTGGTTGCCGCCGAGGTCGGTCAGGGTGAGGACGTTCCCGCGGGCGACCACCGCCGACCACGGGGCGCGGGCCGGGACCACCCGGTCGATCAGCGGGGCGCTCTGACGGGTCGTCATCGTTCCTCCCGGAGGCCGGAGTCGAGGGAGCGGGCGAAGGCGAGGGTGTTCAGGTAGGCGCGCAACCGCTCCGGGGTGGCGGTGGCGAGCGGGTCGTCCGCGCCGGTCGGACGGCCGGGCCGGGACCGCAGCAGCAGCGGCGTGCACCGGTACTCCGGGCGCGGGTCCAGCGGGTGCGCGGTGTTGGCGACCAGCACCGTCAGCGGGAGTTCGGCGCGCAGCAGGACCCGGGAGCCCGGGCCGGCCGAGCCGGTGAAGCGCAGCGAGCCGTCGGCCGCCGCCCGCACCCCCTGGAAGAGCGAGACGCTCGGCGCCAGGTCGCGTGGCCCCAGGCCGTGCTTGGCGGCGGCCAGGGTGAACAGCTCCCGCCCGGCGGGCGACGGGCCGTGCGCCGAACCGTCCCCGTAGCGGGCCTCGTTGCGGGCCCGGGCCGAGGTGCCGGTGAGCAGGTCGTGGCGGCCGGAGCCGTCGGCGAGGACGGTCGCCAGCACCCGGCCCTGGTCGGAGAGCAGCACGCTGCCCGCGCCCAGGTACGCGTTCCACTGGACCTTCGCGGTGTCCGCCGGGTTGAGCCGCTCCCAGGTCCGCCCGGTCAGGTACAGCAGCAGGTGCGCGCAGGCGTCGCCGTCGCGGTCGACCAGCTCCAGCTCCGCGCCGGCCGGCAGCAGCAGGTGGGCGTACCCGCCGCCGGGCACCGTCTCCGCCCACAGGGCGCCGTCCGGCGGCGGGAGCATCGGCATGCAGTCGACGACCGCGCCGGCCTGCGCCCGGGCGTGCTCCCGGGCCGCACCGGTGGTGGCGGTGCCGCTCGCGGCGGCGGTGGTTTCTGTCATGCGACAGAAATTAGGCAGCACCGGCGTCCGCGCCATTGCCCGTGCGTAACACGGCAGTTACCGTCTCCTCACCGGGCCGGCCGGCGACCGGATGCAGCAGCGGACGGGCCGGAACCGGTGCCCCGGTGTGCGAGGATCGGGATCATGGCCGCCGTGAACCCCCGCCCCGCGCGCGTCGGACGCCCCCGAGCCGGCGGGCCCTCCGACAGCGGACTCAGCCCCCGGGACCAGGTGCTGGCCGCCGCCGCCGAGCTGTTCACCCGGGACGGCTACACCGCCACCACCACCCGCGCCGTCGCCGAGCGGGCCGGCCTGCGCCAGGCGTCGATGTACCACTACTTCGCCCGCAAGGAGGACATCCTCGCCACCCTGCTGGAGTCCACCGTCGAACCCTCGCTCACCCTCGCCGAACGGCTGCTCGCCCTCCCCGCGGCCGACCCGGCGGCCCGCCTGTGGGCCCTCGCCGCCGCCGACGCCGACCTGCTGCACCGCGGCCTGTACAACCTCGGCGCGCTCTACCAGCTCCCCGAGGTGCGCGGTGAGCGGTTCGCCCGCTTCCGCCGCGCCCGCGCCGAACTCACGGCCGCCTACGGCGAGTTGCTGTACCTGATCGAACCCGGCGAGCCCGCGGCCGAACACCGCCTGCGCACCGACCTGCTGCTCGGACTGGTCGAGGGCGGCATCGCCGTGATCCGCGACCGGAGCACCCACCCCGCCGACCGGATCGGCCCCGCCGTGGCCGACGCCGCGCTCCGCCTGGCCGGCTGCGACCGCGCCGCACGCGAGGCCGCAGCCGCGGCGGGCCGGACGCTGCTGCCCTGAAACACCACCAGCCGCCCGGGGGGAAGGGGCGGCTGACGGTACGTCGGAGCGCGGGGCGCCTGTGGGGCGCTGGCGGAGGGGAGAGACCCGGGAGCTGACGGTCTGTCGGGCGGCTGGCGACTCCGGAGCGCCGACGGAGTGTCGGGGAGCCGACGAGTGCCCCGGCCTGCGGCCCTGCCGATGTGGTGCCCGGCGGCGGGCCGGGGCGGTGGCAGCGTGTCAGGCTGCCGACGGGAGGACGGCTGTCGTCCGCCGCTCCCGGCGGGCTACCGCGGTGCGGTAGAGGGCGCCGGCTGCCAGCGCTGCCGCGAGGACCAGCACGGTGAACCAGCGCAGGTACCAGTGGCCGCCCTGCGGGTCGTAGACGGCGGCCCGCGGCCAGGCCAGGTTGACCGTCATCGCCACGCCGTACAGCAGCGCGAGTGCGTTCACCGGCAGCGCCCAGCGGCCCAGTGAGAACAGCGGGCGGCCCTGCTCGTCGGCGGTCGGAGCGTCGTCCGGGCCGATCGGCAGCCCGCGCAGCCGGCGCACCAGCAGGGCGCCGACCACCAGCGCGACGAAGGCCGCCGGCGCGGCCAGGTTGAGCAGCAGGAAGGCGGCCGCCAGCACGCCGACCAGCAGCGCCGCCGGGCCGGGCATGCCGGTGCGCGGGGAGACCGCCGCGAGGATCCGGGAGCCGGGGAGGGCGCCGTCCCGGGCCATCGAGAAGACCATCCGCGCGCCCGCCGTCTGCATCGCCAGCGTGCCCACGCACACCGCCACCGCGACGTCCGCGAGCAGCACCCGGCCCAGCCCGTCCCCGAGGGCGCCGGTCAGCACGTACGACAGCCCCTCGGTGGCGAGCCGCCCGTCGGTCAGGCTGGGTGCGGCGAGCAGGCCGCCGAGCAGCAGCAGTCCGCCGCCGACGCCCGCCGCGGTCAGTGCGAGCAGGATGGTGCGCGGCGCGGTCCGGCGCGGGGCGCGGGTCTCCTCGGAGAGCTCGCCCGCGCTGTCGAAGCCGATCAGCACGTAGGCCGCCGTGAACGAGCCCACCAGGAACACCCACAGGTAGCCGCCCGAGCCGCCGGTGTGCCCGGTGTCCGCCACCACCGCCGGGGAGCGCTCGGCGCGGGTGAACAGCAGGACCGCGATCAGCACGATCCCGGCCAGCTCGGCGGCCACGCCCACCCCGTTGACCGCCGACAGCACCCGGTTGTCCAGCACGTTGACCAGCGTGGTGAACGCGATCAGCGCACCGCCCAGCAGCACCGCGTTGGCCGCACCGCTGGGCGCCGTCAACGCGGGATCGCCGCCCACCAGTTGGAACCCCGACCAGAGCGCCGGCAGCACCACCTGGAGGGCCAGCGCCGCGGCGGCGACCACCACCACCTGCCCCAGCACCATCAGCCACCCCGTGAACCAGCCGTAGCCGGGCGAGGCCAGCCGGGAGGCCCACTGGTAGATCGCCCCCGAGATCGGGTAGCGGGCGGCCAGTTCGGCGAAGCAGGCCGCCACCAGCAGCTGGCCGCCCAGCACGAGCGGCCAGCTCCAGACGAACGCCGGCCCGGCGAAGCCGTAGCCGAACGAGAACAGCTGGAACACCGTGGTCAGCACCGAGATGAACGAGAAGCCCGCCGCGAACGAGGCGAACCGGCCCATCGTGCGGTGCAGTTGCTGCGGATACGGCACGCCCTCGGCGGCCTGGACGGGAACGGGGGGAGCGCTGGTGGTCATCGGGCACCGGCCTTCCACGAGCCTGTGGAGCACGTTTTTCTGTCGACCGACAGAAATAGGGCAGGCGCGCTTCTACGGCATTGCCCGTCCGTTGCCGCGACGTTGCCTTGTGCTCACCCGGGTCCGGCCCGGGCCCGGGTGTCGAACCCGGGCGCCGGGCCGCCGGATCGCGGGGCCGTCAGGCGTACTGCCCCGGGACGTAGTCACCCGCGGGCTGACGGATGATCACGTTCATCCGGTTGTAGGCGTTGATCAGGGCGATCAGCGACACCAGGGCGGCGAGCTGCTCCTCGTCGAAGTGCCGCGCCGCGTCGGCCCAGGCCTCGTCGGAGACCCCGGTGGCGGCGTCGGCGATCCGGGTGCCCTGCTCGGTCAGCTCCAGTGCGGCGCGCTCCGCCTCGGTGAAGACCGTGGCCTCCCGCCAGGCGGCCACCAGGTTCAGCCGCACCGAGGTCTCCCCGGCGTGCGCCGCGTCCTTGGTGTGCATGTCGGTGCAGAACCCGCAGCCGTTGATCTGGCTGGCGCGGATCTTCACCAGCTCCTGCGTGGCGGCCGGCAGGGTGGAGGCCGTGATCACCTGCCCGGCCGAGTTGATGTACTTGGCGAACTTCGCACCGGCCGTGCTGCCGTAGTAGTGGGGGAGACGGGCGTCCATGTCGGGCTCCTTCGATCGCTTCGTGTGCGCTGTCGAAGGACTGACCCCGCGGCCCGCGGCGATGTGACAACCCCTGCCTGTGACCCCCGTCACTCGGCCGGTCAGAGGAGGTAGGCGATCCGGCCGGTCAGGAGCAGGTAGCCGAGGGGGAGCAGGACCACCGGGAGCAGGACCCGGAGCCTGGCGCGGGGCGGCAGGCCGGGCGTCAGCAGGAAGGCGGTCAGGCCGAAGCAGCCGGCGACGAACAGGACCAGTTCGGGCCAGGACTCGAAGGGCCGTCGGGCGGTGGCGAGCACGTACACGCGGGCGGCGATCAGGATGACCAGCACGGCCATGCCGGAGACCTGCCAGGCCGGGCGGACGCCCGCCAGCCGCAGCAGCGGCCAGGAGAGCAGGCCGCACACCACCGGGGCCGAGAACACCACCAGGACGAAGAGTCCCAGACAGCCCCAGCCCTTGCCGCAGCGGCCCGCCTCGGAGACGGCCTGGATCGCCGCGATCGCACCCGCCACCAGTGCCCCGAGCAGGGCCCCCACGGCAGCCCCGCGCAGGGCCCGGCCGAGCGGGTCGACCGCTCTCGTCCCGCCGAGAGTCATCGTCATGTGCGGCATCCCCCTTGCCGATCGCCGGTCGCAGCCGCGTCATTCTGCCAGCCGCAGAGCGGTCGGCGGAGCGGAATCCGCGGCCGGACCCGGTCGGCGCAGCGGAATCCGGCGCCGGCCCGGATCGCGGCGACCCGCCGTAGGCGAACGGAGACCCGCCGGGAGCGCGGCGGCCCGACGTAGGGTGGACGCAGGGGGCCCCGGGTCAGGCGTAGGGAGCTACGGCATGGAGTTCGACTGGGAGATTCCGCTGGTCGCGGCGCCGATGGCAGGCGGCGCGAGCACCCCGGAGCTGGTGGCGGCCGTCACCGAGGCGGGCGGGCTGGGATTCCTCGCCGCCGGGTACCGGAGTGCCGCCGCCATGGTCGAACAGGTCCACCGCACCAGGGAGTTGACGGGCGGCCGCGAGTTCGGCGTGAACCTGTTCGTGCCGGGGCCGCCCGCCGCGCCGGAGCCGGTCGCCGCGTACCGGGAGCGGCTGCTGCCGGAAGCGATGCAGTGGGGCGTGGAGCTGCCCGCGGCGGTCGCGCCGGACCGCGACGACTGGGACGCCAAGCTGGTCGCGCTGTTCAACGACCCCGTCCCGTACGTGTCCTACACCTTCGGCCTGCCGACCAGGGCCGAGGTGCGTGCGTTCCGGTCCGCCGGGATGCGTCAACTCGGCACCGTCACCAGCCCGGAGGAGGCCCGCACCGCCACCGACCGCGGCATGGACGCGCTGGTGGTGCAAGGTCCCGAGGCCGGCGGCCACCGCGGCACGCACCGCGCGGAGGACCGGCCGAACGAGCTTCCGCTGCTGCAACTCCTCGGCGAGGTGCGGAAGGTGACGGACCTTCCGCTGATCGCCGCGGGCGGCCTCGGCGACGGCCGGGCGATCGCCGCGGCGCTGCGGGCCGGCGCGGTCGGCGCCCAGCTCGGCACCGCCTACCTGCGCGCCGACGAGTCCGGGGCGTCCGCCGCGCACCGGCGGGCGCTCACCGAACTCGCCGCGACGACCGTCACCCGGGCCTTCACCGGCCGCCCCGCCCGCGCCCTGCGCAACGCCTTCATCGACCGCCACGACGCGTACGCCCCCACCGCGTACCCGGAGGTGCACCACCTCACCCAGCCGCTGCGCGCCGCCGCCGCGAAGCGCGAGGACCTGACGGCGATGCACCTCTGGGCGGGCACCGCCCACCGCCGCACCCGCCCGGGCCCCGCCGCCGAGCTGACCCGGGCGCTGTGGCGCGAGGCGTCGGACGGCTGACGCTCCGTCAGGACAGCAGCGTGCCCATCCACTCCTCGATGCCGTCGACGGTGCGCGGGAGGGCGCCGGACATCAGCCGGGCGCCGTCGGCGGTGATGACGAGGTCGTCCTCGATGCGGACGCCGATGCCGCGCAGCTCGGGCGGGAGGGTGAGGTCGTCGGGCTGGAGGTAGAGGCCGGGCTCGACGGTGAGGACCATGCCCTCCTCCAGGACGCCGTCCAGGTACGTCTCGGCGCGGGCCTTCGCGCAGTCGTGGACGTCCAGGCCGAGCATGTGGCCGCTGCTGCAGAGGGTGTAGCGGCGGTAGAGGCCGGAGTCTTCGCGCAGCGCCTCCTCGGCGGGGACCGGGAGGACGCCCCACTCGGCGAGGCCCTCGGCGATGACCCGCATGCCGGCGCGGTGGAAGTCGCGGAAGGACGCCCCGGGCCGCAGGGTGGCGATGGCGGCGTCCTGGGCGGCCAGCACCAGCTGGTAGACGTCGCGTTGGACGGGGGAGAAGGTGCCGGAGAGCGGCAGGGTGCGGGTGACGTCGGCGGTGTAGAGGGTGTCGGTCTCCACCCCGGCGTCGAGCAGCAGCAGCTGGGACGGGTCGAGGGCGCCGTCGTTGCGGATCCAGTGCAGCACGCAGGCGTGGGCGCCGGAGGCGACGATGGTCTCGTAGCCGGTGCCGTTGCCCTCGGCGCGGGCGCGCCGGTTGAAGGCGCCCTCCAGCCAGCGCTCGCCGCGGTGGTGGCGCAGTGCGGCGGGCAGGGCGCGGACCACGTCCTCGAAGCCCGCGGTGGTGTGGTCGACCGAGAGCTGCAGCTGCTCGACCTCCCAGGCGTCCTTGACCAGGCGCAACTCGGCGAGCGCGCCCGCGAGTTGCCCGTCCAGGGCGGTCAGGGCCGAGGACGGGCGGCCGGCCAGCGCGTCGAGCGCGGGGTCGACGTCGGCGAGCAGCCGGGTGGGCACGGAGCCGGTGAAGAGCTTCGGCAGGTCGTCGAGGTGGGCGGTGCGCAGCCCGGTGAGCTGCGCGGCCTCGGCCAGGTCGGCGCGCCGGCCGACCCAGAACTCGCCGTAGCGGCGGTCGCGGTAGAACTCGGCGGAGCCGCCGGCCCGCGGTGAGCGCGGGCGCAGGTACAGCACGGGCTCGCCGTCCGGCTCGATCACCAGGACGTGGCCGACCTGCTCCTCGCCGGTCAGGCCGGTGAGGTGGGCGTAGGCGCTGTGCGGGCGGAAACGGTAGTCGCAGTCGTTGCTGCGGACCTTCAACTGCCCTGCGGGCACGAGCAGTCGCTCGCCCGGGAAGGCGGCGGCAAGCCGGGCGCGGCGGGCCGGGAAGTGGGCGTGGCCGGGCACCCGGTCCTCGGCGGGCAGCGGGGTGGCGGCCCACTGGGTGCCCATGAAGGCGTCCAGGGCGGGGGAGACCGGGAGGTCGTGGCTGCCCGTGTTCAGCACGGGCGGGGTGGACACGGCGGACGATTCTGGAAGCATGCTCGGGTCGGCTCCTCTGACCTGGGGCAACTACGGGGAGGGGGAATCGAGTTGCACACCGTCAGGTAAGGCCGAGGACACGGCTCGATAACGGTCCGTCCGCCTCATTGCGCTGTGCAATTTCACATTACTATGTTACGGGTCACACCTCAGTCAGGGCCAGACCCCGATTGAGCGGCCCCCCATTCCGGAGTTGCACATGAACAGGCGTACCCACGCCGCCCTCGCGGCGGCCATCGCGGCATCCCTCACCCTCGGACTCGGCGCGTGCAGCAGCAGCGCCGGGAGCAGCGACAACGGCGGCCAGCAGGGCGTGACCACCGAGGGCAACGGCATCGTCGGCGGCACTCCGGTGAAGGGCGGCACCCTCACCATCCTGTCGAACCAGGACTTCGACCAGCTCGACCCGGCCCGCAACTGGACCATGCCGGTGATGGACGTCGGCGTCCGGATGCTCTACCGCACCCTCACCACCTTCAAGGCGGCCCCCGGCGCCGAGGGCCTGAAGATCGAGCCGGACCTGGCCACCGACCTGGGCACCCCCAGCGACGGCGCCAAGACCTGGACCTTCCACCTGAAGGACAACCTCAAGTACGAGGACGGCACGGCGATCACCGCCGACGACATCAAGTACAACGTCGAGCGGTCCTTCTCCCCGGAGCTGCCCGGCGGCCCCGACTACGCGGTGCGCTACCTCAACGCCCCGGCCGGCTACCAGGGCCCGCTCACCGGCCAGCGGCTCGGCAAGGAGGCGATCGAGGTCCCCGACGCCAAGACCATCGTCTTCCACCTCAAGCGCCCGGTCGCCGAGTTCGGCTACACCGTCACCCTGCCGACCTTCTCGCCCGTCCCGAAGGCCAAGGAGACCGGCGCCAACTACTCCAACCACCCGGTCTCCTCCGGCCCGTACAAGATCGAGAGCTACGACCGCGGCAAGCGCATGGTGCTGGTGCGCAACACCAACTGGGACGCGGCGAGCGACCCGGTGCGCAAGGCCTACCCCGACAAGATCGTGGTGGACCAGACCCTCAAGGGCACCGGCATCGCCGACCGCCTGATCGCCGACCAGGTCGACGACAAGAACGCCATCTCCTACGTCGACCTGACGCCCTCGAAGATCTCCGAGGTACTCACCAACCCCGACGTCAAGAAGCGGCTGATCAGCGAGAACGCCGGCTGCACCACCAAGCTGGACATGAACACCACCAAGGCGCCGTTCGACAACCCCAAGGTCCGCCTGGCGATCCAGTACGCGGTCGACAAGGAGGCCGTCGCCGCCGCCATGGGCGGCCCGGCGTTCAACGACATCGCCACCACCTACCTGCCGCCGGTGCTCACCGCGGGCAACCCGATCGACCACTTCATGATCAAGCCGTCCGGCGACCCGGACAAGGCCAAGGCGCTGCTCACCGAGGCGGGCCTCGGCGGCGGCTTCGCCACCGAACTGGTCACCTCCACCGGCGGCAAGGCGCAGGCCGAGGCGATCCAGGCCGGCCTCAAGCGGGTCGGCGTGGACGTCACCATCACCACCGTCGACCCGACCGCCGTCAACTCCATCATCGGCGACAAGGACAAGCAGCCCGGACTCGCCGCGCAGGGCTGGTGTCCTGACTACCCGTCGGCCGCCACCTTCCTGCCGATGATCTTCGACGGCCGGCAGATCAAGGACAAGGGCAACCAGGGCGACATCACCCGGTTCAACGACCCCGAGGTCAACGCCGAACTCGACCGGATCGCCGGCATGGAGGACCTGCAGAAGGCCAACCAGGCCTGGCTCGCCCTGGACGCCAAGGTGATGGACGCCTCCCCGGCCGTCCCGATGGTGTGGCAGAAGAAGCCGGTGCTGGTCGGCTCCAACATCGCCGGCGCCTACGCCCACCCGGTCTGGGCCGGACAGCTCGACTACGCGGTCATCGGCCTCAAGTCCGTGAACTGAGGGGCGATCCGCAGATGACCACCCCGCTCACCTCGGCGCCGGCCGGGGGAGCGGGGGCCGCGGAGGACACCGCCACCGCCGCCCCCGCCTCCCCCTGGGCCCTCGCGCTGCACCGGCTGCGCCGGCAGAAGGCCGCCGTCGTCGGCCTCGCCATCATCGTCTTCTTCGTCCTGATCGCCGTGCTCGCCCCGGTGCTCACCGCGATCAGCGGCAAGGGCCCCGACCAGATCGACAAGAAGGCCGTCGACCCCTACCTCGGCGGCCTGCCCCGCGGCAGCCTCGGCGGCATCAGCCCCGACCACTGGCTCGGCGTCGAACCGCTGCTCGGCCGCGACGTCTTCGCCCGGCTCGTCTACGGCGCCCAGATCAGCCTGCTGGTGGCGTTCAGCGCCGCCCTGCTGATCACCGTCATCGGCACCGTCCTCGGCATCACCGCCGGCTACTTCGGCGGCCGCGTCGACGCCGTGATCAGCCGCTTCATGGACGTCATGATGTCCTTCCCCAGCCTGATCTTCATGATCGCGCTGCTCTCGGTGGCCCGGAACGTCAACCGCGTGGTGCTCCTGATCGGCGTGCTCTCGGTGTTCAGCTGGCCCTACATCGCCCGGGTCATCCGCGGCCAGACCCTCTCGCTGCGCCACCGCGAGTACGTCGAGGCGGCCCGGGCCTGCGGCACCGGCAACCGGCGGATCCTGCTCACCGAGATCCTGCCCAACCTCACCGGCACGATCATCGTCTACGTCACCCTCGCCATCCCCGGCCTGATCGGGGCCGAGGCCGCGCTGACCTTCCTCGGCGTCGGGATCCGCCCGCCCACGCCCTCGTGGGGGCAGATGATCTCCGACTCGGTGCTCTACTACAAGGTCGACCCGATGTTCTTCATCCTCCCCAGCGCCTGCCTGTTCCTGGTCGTGCTGGCCTTCACCCTGCTCGGCGACGCCCTGCGGGACGCCCTCGACCCGAAGGGCAGCCGCACGTGATCGGATTCCTGGCGCGCCGCCTCGCGGCGATGGCCGTCACCCTGCTGGTGATCTGCGCCCTCACCTTCGCGGTCTTCTACCTGCTGCCCACCGACCCCGCCGCCCAGTTCTGCGGCAAGGACTGCTCCGCCGACCGGATCGAACTGGTCCGCCAACAGCTCGGACTGAACGACCCCCTGATCGTCCAGTTCGGCCGCTACGTGGCCGGCATCTTCGCCGGCCAGACCCTCGGCACCGGCCCGTACGCCGTCCGCTGCGACTTCCCGTGCTTCGGCTACTCCTTCCAGAGCGCCCAGCCCGTCTGGACGTTGATGATGGACCGGCTGCCCACCAGCGCCTCCCTCGCGCTCGGCGCGGCCGTCCTGTGGCTGGTCCTCGGCCTCGGCGTCGGCGTGCTCTCCGCGCTGCGCCGCGGCAGCTGGCTCGACCGCACCCTGATGGTCGGCACCATCGGCATCGCCGCGCTGCCGGTCTACTTCACCGCGATGATCCTGCTCTACCTGGTCGTCACGGTCGGCGGACTGCTCCCGTACCCGCGCTACATCGCCTTCACCGAGGACCCCGGCAGCTGGATCGCCAACCTGATCCTGCCCTGGACCACCCTCGCCCTGATGTACGCCGCCATGTACGCCCGGATGACCCGCAACTCCGTCATCGAGACGATGGCAGAACCGTACGTGCGCACCGCCCGCGCCAAGGGACTGCCCGAACGCCGGGTGGTCGGCAAGCACGGACTGCGCCCCGCCCTCACCCCCGTCGCCACCATGCTCGGCATGGACCTCGGCGGACTGCTGGCCGGCGCGCTGATCACCGAGTCGCTGTTCAGCCTCCCCGGCGTCGGCAAGCTCTTCGCCGACTCCCTCAACAAGGCCGACCAGCCGGTGATCATGGGCATCACCCTGCTCGCCTCCTTCTTCATCGTCAGCTCCAACCTGGTCGTGGACCTGGTCTACGCCTGGATCGACCCGAGGGCGAGGCTCGCATGACCGGTCAACCGCTGCTCGCCGTCCACGACCTCAGCGTCCACTTCGCCACCGCCGAAGGCACCGTGCACGCCGTCAAGGGCGTCGACTTCACCGTCGAAGCCGGCCGCACCCTCGGCATCGTCGGCGAATCCGGCTCCGGAAAGTCCGTCACCTCACTGGCCGTCATGGGCCTGCACCGCGGCGCCACCGTCACCGGCTCCGCGAAACTGCACGGCCGGGAGCTGATCGGCGCCCCCGAGGAAGAGATCCGCCGGCTCCGCGGCCGGACCATGGCGATGGTCTTCCAGGACGCCCTCACCGCGCTGCACCCCTACTTCACCATCGGCGACCAGATCGCCGAGGCCTACCGCGAACACCACGGCGGCAGCCGCAAACGGGCCCGCGCCCGGGCCGTCGACGTCCTCGGCGACGTCGGCATCCCCGAACCCGCCCGCCGCGCCGACGAGTACCCGCACCAGTTCTCCGGCGGCATGCGCCAGCGCGCCATGATCGCCCTCGCGCTCTCCTGCGAACCCGACCTGATCATCGCCGACGAGCCCACCACCGCCCTCGACGTCACCGTCCAGGCCCAGGTGCTCGAACTCCTGATGAAGCTCCAGCAGGACCGCGGACTCGGCATCGTGATGATCACCCACGACCTCGGCGTGATCGCCCGGGTCGCCGACGAGGTGCTCGTCATGTACGGCGGATCCGCGGCCGAACAGGCCCCCGCCGACACGCTGTTCGCCGCCCCCCGGCACCCCTACACCCGCGGCCTGCTCGACTCGCTGCCCCGCCTCGACGCCGCCGACGGCGCCGCACTGCGCTCCATCCCCGGCACCCCGCCGTCCCTGCTCACCCCGCCCGCCGGCTGCGCCTTCCACCCCCGCTGCCCCGTCTACGCCGCCGCGGGCGACCCCCGCTGCACCGGCGACCGCCCCGCCCTGCGGCAGGTCGCCGACGGGCACCGCAGCGCCTGCGTCCTCGATGAGGTGACCACCGCATGACCACCTCCGTTGCCTCCGCCGTCGACGCGACCGGCGCCGACGAACCGTCACCCCTGCTCAGCGTCCGCGACCTCGGCATGACCTTCCCGGTCCGCTCCGGCCTGCTGGGCCGCAGACTCGGCGTCAAGGCCGTCGACGGCGTCACCTTCGACGTCCGCCCCGGCGAGACCCTCGGCCTGGTCGGCGAGTCCGGCTGCGGCAAGTCCACCACCGGACGGATGCTGGTCCGCCTCCTCGACCCCACCGCCGGCACCGTCGCCTTCCGCGGCGAGGACATCACCCGCCTCCCGCAGGGCCGCCTGCGGCCGCTGCGCAGCAAGTTCCAGATGATCTTCCAGGACCCGTTCGCCTCGCTCAACCCGCGGCAGACCGTCCAGCAGATCATCGCGGCGCCGCTACGCGCGCAGGGCCTGGCCGCCGAGGCGATCCGCCGCGAAGTCCGCGACCTGGTCCACCTGGTGGGCCTCGCCCCCGAGCACCTGGAGCGCTACCCGCACCAGTTCTCCGGCGGCCAGGCCCAGCGCATCGGCATCGCCCGAGCCCTGGCCACCCGCCCCGAACTCGTCGTCGCCGACGAGCCGGTCTCCGCGCTCGACGTCTCCATCCAGGCCCAGATCGTCGGCCTGATGGAACGCCTGCAACGCGAACTCGGCGTCGCGTACGTCTTCATCGCGCACGACCTCGCCGTGGTCAAGCACATCAGCCACCGGGTCGCCGTGATGTACCTCGGCCGGATCGTCGAGATCGGAGAGAAGCACCAGGTCTACGACCGCCCCGCCCACCCCTACACCAAGGCCCTGCTCTCCGCGGTGCCCCTCCCCGACCCCGCGGCCGAACGCGCCCGCGAACGCATCGTCCTCCTCGGCGACCCCCCGAGCCCCGCGAGCCCGCCCCCCGGCTGCACCTTCCACCCCCGCTGCCCCAAAGCCCAGGCCATCTGCCGCGACGTGGCTCCGCCCCTGACCCCGAACGGCCTCGGTCGCGAGGTGGCCTGCCACTTCCCCGAATCCTGACGTTCCGTCAGTTCCCGGGCGAGGTGGCCTGCCACTTCCCCGAATCCTGACGTTCCGTCAGTTCCCGCCCCGACAGGGGCGCGGGGAGCTGCGCGGTCAGCCATGCACCATCCGTCAGTTGACTGATCATCGGCCGGCTGCACTGTCCGCCGTACCCCCGCTTGGCGCGCACGGGGCCGGGCGGCCAGCCCTCAGTGACTCGTCGTCATCGGTTGCTCGCGCAGTTCCCCGCGCCCCTCGCGGGGCGCGTTGATATCCCTCCCCCCACGAACCATGGAGCCCCCACCATGCGAAAGACCCTTGTCGCGGCCGTACTCGCCGCGTCCCTCACGATGCCCGTGCTGCAGAGCACCCAGGCGCTGGCGGTCACCCCCACGGCCGCCGCGTCGCACCTCTCGCCGAGCCCCGACCGGACCGCGTACGACGAGGTGGACCACCTCGGGAGTGCGACCGCGAAAGCGGGTGGCGTGGCGCCCGCGCCGGGCGGCGGGTCGCTCGGCGTCGACAACCACATCCCGGGGGCGCTGCCCGCGCGGGTGGGTGCGCCTGCCCCGGCCGCAGGTGAACTCGCCGCCGCCGCAGGCACGGTGAGCGCGACGACCGCCGCCGGAGTCCCGTGCACGCTCGACGCGATGACCGGCCTGAGCCCGGCCGCGCTCGCGGACTTCCTCGCCGATCCGGCCGTCACCGAGAGCTGCCTCGGCGGCATCGTGTGGACGTGGGACGCCCGGTTCGCCACCACCATGGACGCCCAGCACGTCCAGGCGGTGGCCGCCAAGGCGCAGTCCCTCGCCGCGACCGCCGACCCCCGCCTGTACCAGCTGTGGTACTTCCTGCACGCCGCGGTGTTCCACGACTTCAGTCACGCCGAGATCGACCTGACCACCGCACCGGTGACCGCCGCCGTCCAGCGGGCCATCGACGCCTACCTGGCCTCCGGGCACGCCTTCGACGCCACCGACACCGCGGGCCTGGTGATGCGCGAGCTCGGCATCGTCGCCGGAGCCACCGGCCTGCGCGAGCACAACCTGCCGCTGGTGAAGCAGGTCCTGGCGCACTTCGGACCGGGCACCGCGCTGGCCGGCTCCTGGCAGTGGGGCGGCGCCGCGCTCTCCGCGCTGAACGTCAACTTCCTCGGCATCGCCAACCGCGACGCCGCGTTCACCGCCGCCGTCGCCGCGGACGCCGACTACCGCGCCGCGTTCCGCGGGTTCGCCACCGCCGGCTACCTGAAGGGCACCCAGAACGAGTGGCTGGCCCGCGACGCGACCGGCGAGTACGGCCGGTTCGGGCAGATCGACGCGCTGAAGGCGCAGATCACCGGCGAGATCGGCGGGCTGCTCGCCGACACCCGGGCCACCTTCGGCGAGTACTCCGCGCCGTGGATCAAGGTGGTCGGCTGGGCCAACACCTACGGCGTCTGCGCCCAGTTCAACGTGTGCGCCGACCAGATCGAGGCCAAGCTGTTCCCGTACACCTACAAGTACGACAACGGCGCGATCGAGGTGCACACCGGCCTCGACAAGGCCACCGTCGACCAGATGTACTACGCCAGCAAGCAGGTGAAGACCCAGTTCTTCCGGGTGCTCGGCACCGACGCCCCGCTCGCCGGGGACACCAACACCACGCTGCACATCCACCTGTACGCGACCCGGTCCGACTACGAGGTCTACCACCCGCTGCTGACCGGGATGAGCACCAACAACGGCGGCATCTACATCGAGAACGGCGCCACCTTCTACACCTACCAGCGCACCAGCGCCGAGTCGTACCTGACGCTGGAGGAACTGTTCCGGCACGAGTACACCCACTACCTCAACGGCCGCTGGGCGGTGCCCGGTTACTTCGGCGACCCGCGCTGGTACAGCGGCGACCGGACCACCGCGATGGACGAGGGCACCGCGGAGTTCTTCGACGGCGCCACCCGCGACCAGGGCATCCTGGTGCGCAAGGCGCTGGTCAACAAGCTCGCCCAGGACGAGGCGGCGGGCATCCCGCGGATGACGGTCGACCAGCTCCTGCACGCGAGCTACGACGACACCCCGGCGTTCCACTTCTACAACTACGCCGGCACCTTCTTCGAGTTCCTGTGGACCGCGCACCCCTCGCTGATCCGCGAGATGTACGGCTACCAGCGCGCCGACGACCCGGCCGGCTTCGACGCCTGGCGCAGCCGGCTCGGGGCCGACCAGAACCTGCAGCGCGAGTACTTCGCCTTCCTCGACCAGCAGATCGCGAAGATCGACCAACTGGACGTCCCCAGCACGCAGTTCACCGCCAACGGATACCTGGCGTACGCCTACCCGTCCGAGGTGCGGGCCGCGTTCACCAAGAACGCCTACATGACGCCGGACTGCAAGGACAACGGCGACTGGGACAACAAGCCGATGCGCTTCGTCTGCACCGGCCGGATCACCGCCAACCTGTCGAACTCCGGCAGCGCCGACCAGGTGTTCAAGGACATGTCCTCCACCGTGGACTACTTCATCCTGCAGCGCACCAAGGGCGTCGCCAACAACCTCGACGACATGAACTGCTACTTCGGCAAGGTCGACATCTGGCCCACCGGCCAGGCCGGCACCGCCGACTACACCTGCGAAGGCCCCCTCCGCCGCTGACCCCGGCACCCACCAGCCCCCGCACGGGCCGGCCGTTCCCGGGCAGGCCCGCGCTTCCGCGGCCGGCCCGTGCGGGCACCACCTGAATGACCCACCTCCGAAAGGAACTCCCGCGTGACCGCGCTGTCCTGGGACGGCTCCGCCCCGCCGTCCGGTCGTACCGAGGCCGCCCGTACCGTCGACGCTGCCGGGCTGGCGGTGCGGATCACCGCTATCGGCAGCGCGACCGAACCCGTCGTCCGGGTCGTCCAACCGGGCACGCCTGGTGTGGTGTTGATCGAGGTGGAGAGCGGCGAGGAGGACGTCCGGCTGCGGGCCGAGTGGCAGGTGCCCTGCACCGGTGCCACCGGGTACTGGACGCCCAACACCAATGCGCGCTGGCTGCCGCCGAGTTGGGCGGCGCCCCGGGAGGCCTCGCTGCCCAAGGGCGCGCCGGTGGGCAGCCTGGTCGGGCCGGGCGACGCCGCGCTGTGCACCTTCGCGGTGGGCGAACCGGTCCGCCCGGTCAGCATCGGCGAAGGCGCCGTCGAGGAGACCGGCCGCTACAGCTGGTGGGTCGAGCACGACGGGCCGAAGCTCAGCCTGCGCCTCGACCTGAGTAACCGTCACTTCGCCGACACCGTAAGGGAGTCCGCCGACTGGTGGGCCACCCTGGTGCCGGTGCGCGCCGTCCCGGACGCCGCGTTCGAACCGGTCTTCTGCACCTGGTACGCGCTGCACCTGGCGATGACCGCCGCCGACGTGGAGAGCCTCGCCGAACTCGCCGCGCCGCTCGGCTTCGGCTCGCTGATCGTCGACGACGGCTGGCAGACCGACGAGCGCACCCGCTCGTACGCCACCACCGGCGACTGGGAGCCCGCCCCGCGCGCCTTCCCCGACTTCGCCGGCCACGTCCGGCGCATCCAGGCCCTGGGCCTGAACTACCTGCTGTGGCACGCGCTGCCGTTCGCGGGCGACCGCAGCCGCGCGGCCGAGGCGCTGGCCGGCCACACGCTGGCCCACCTGCCGCAACTGGAGACCCACGTGCTCGACCCGCGCAGCGCCGCCGTGCGCGCGTACCAGGTCGAGCGCCTCGCCGCGGCGGTGGAGCGGCACGGCGCGGACGGGCTGAAGATCGACTTCATCGACACCTTCGCCCGCCCGGCCGACACCGGTTCACCCGACGCCGACTGCGCGACCGTCGCCGAAGGCGTGCAGAAGCTGCTCGCCGCCCTCGACGCGCGGCTGCGCGCCACCCGGCCCGAGGTGCTGGTCGAGCACCGGCAGGGCTACACCGGCCCCGGGCTGTGGCCGTACGCGACGATGGTGCGGGCCGTCGACTGCCCGCTGGGCGCGGTGGAGAACCGGGTCCGGATCGCGGACCTGCGGCTGACCGCCGGGCCGCTCGCCGTGCACGCCGACCCGCTGACCTGGCACCCGGCGGAGCGCCCGGAGCGGATCGCGGTGCTGCTGCAGTCGGTGCTGTTCGCCACCGCCCAGGTCTCGGTCGACCTGGCCGCGCAGAGCGCCGACCAGCTCACCGCGCTGGCCTTCTGGCTGAGCGTCATGCGCGAGCACCGCGACCTCCTGCAGCGCGGCGAACTGCGCCCGCACCGACCCGAGTTGGCCTACCCGGTGATCGAGGCCCGGCACGGCGCCCGGCGGGCCTTCGGCCGGTACGCGCCGCTGCCGCTGCGCGTCGACGGCGAGTGGGAGCTGCTGCTGGTCGCCAACGCCGACCAGGACACCCTGGTGCGGCTGGAGTTCGACCGCGCTCCGGGCCCGGTCGAGCTGCTGGTGCAGGACTGCCTGGGCGGTACCGTCGCCCGGGCCCGGACCCCGGTCGGTGCCGCGGAGCTGTCCGTCCGCGTCCCCACCGGGGGCCTGCTCACCGTGCGCCGGTAGCCCGGGGAGGCTCAGACCTCGAGGTCGGCCTCGACCTTCTTCAGCTGGTGGCGGGCCATCGCCAGGTTGGCCCGGTTGCGGTCCAGCGCCAGGTAGAGGAACAGGCCCTTGCCGGAGCGCGCGGTCAGCGGGCGGATCAGGTGGTACTGGGTGGAGAGGCTGATCAGGATGTCCTCGATCGCCTCGTTCAGGTTGAGCAGCTCCATCGCCCGCAGCTTGGCCCGCACCACGTCGGTGTTGCCGGCCGCGGCCACGTTCAGGTCCAGGTCCGGACCGCCGCCGATGGTGCCCAGCGCCATCCCGCTGTTGTAGTCGACCAGGGCCACACCGATGGTGCCCTCAATCGTGCTCATGATGTCCTTGAGCGAGGTTTCCACAGCAGCCATGTTCTCAAATACCTTTTCTCATCAGGGAATTGACGGTTCGTCAGGTTGCTTGACGGGGAGATCCGGAGATCGTGAGCGGGTGGGGAGGGGTCAGAAGGCGCGATCGAGGTCGGCGTCGGCGAGGGCGGCGATCCGCGCCCCGGCCCGCCGGGCCTCCAGGTGCAGCCGGCCGACGTTGGCCTGCGCCCCGGCCAGCAGGGTCAGCACCGTGTACGAGCCCGCCGCGTAGGTGGCGGTGTAGCCGCGCTCGCCGCGGGTGATCAGCTCGCGGAAGCCGCCCTGCCCGGTCGCCTCCGACAGCCGGGCGCCGACGCCGAGCGCGGCGGCGGTCAGCGCGGCCACGCTCTCCGCCTCCAGTCCGCTGGTGTCGTGGGCGACCACCAGGCCGTCGGTGGTGGCGACCAGACCGCCGGTCAGGTGCGGGATCCTGGCCCGCAGGCCGCGCAGCTCGGCCTGCACCTCGGCTTCCGGCAACACGGTCGTCCTCCTCGCGGTCAGTTGTCGAAAGGTCCGCTTCATGACTCGGTCGGCGGGACGGGGCAGGCGGGTAGGGCGGTCACAAGGCCTCCAGAGCGGCGCGTAGTCGGAGCAGTAGCCCCACCTCCGGATCCGAGGGGTCGTAGGTGCGCGGACCGGGCGGCAACAGCACGTCCGGCGGCACGGGTTGCGCGGCGGCCGGTGGTGGCGGGTCGGGGACGGCGGCCGGCCGCCGGGCCCCCAGCAGCCCGGCGGCGGCCAACTGCCGGACGTCCAGCAGTGTGCCGAAGGTGGAGCGGCCCAGCAGCCGGGCCAGCTCGGTTGCGGTCCGGGTGCCGTCGGCGGCGGCCAGCAGCGCCTGCCGGCGGCGGCGCGGGACCGCGGTGCGGCGCTGCGGCGGGGTGCCGGTGGCCAGCAGCGGGACCAGGTCGAGTTCGGCGGTGGGCCAGCAGGCGTCCAGCAGGGAGCGGCGGCGGCCGACCGCGCCGCGCAGCTCCAGGACCGTCAGCGGCCGGGCGAGCCGGAAGACCGGGCGGGCCGCCGGGTCGAAGCGCAGCTCGCCGCCGTGCTGGGCGAGGGCGAAGTGGCCGGCGTCCAAGGTGGCGGTGAGCCGGGCGAGTTCGAGCTCGCCGGGGCCGAGGAGGTGGCTGCCGACCAGGTAGTCCGCGAGCCGGTCGGCGCCCAGCAGCAGGCTGTCCTCCCAGTCCCGGACGCTGATCCGGCCGGCCCCGGTGAGCAGGTGGCCGACGGTGGCGGCGGCCGGCGCCTCGGCGTGCACCGCGGCGCCCGCCACCAGGTGCACCGCGCCGTCCGGGCCGTGCAGGGCGCCGGTGGCGCCCTCGGCGGCCAGGTCGGTGAGCGCGGCCTCGAAGGTGGTGGCCGGTGCGCAGGTGGAGCGCCGGCGGCGGGGCAGCGGCGTGCGCGAGCGGCCGGCGGCGGCCGGAACGGGCTGCACGGGAACGGCCGGCGGGGGGAACCCGTCCGGGGCCGCCGCCGTGAGCGGCGTCAGGGTGTCGGCGGCGGGCATCAGTTGAGCACCAGCCGGTCGGCGATCCCGGCGAGCCGGATCCGGGCCATCGCCAGGTTGGCGTGGTCCCGGTCGAGCCGCAGGTAGAGGAAGACGTTGGCGTCGAACGGGACCGGTACGAAGCGGATCAGGTGGTAGTTGTCCGCCGAGGTGACGATGACGTCCTCGGCGGGCGGGGCTCCGGTCTCCGGGTCGGCGAAGGACGGGGTCTGGGTGACGGCGCGGGCCAGCTCGGTGGCGTCCGCCGCGCCGACCTCGTGGTCGCCGTCGGGCCCGATGCCGGCGGTGCCTATCGCCAGACCGTTGGTCCAGTCGACCAGGCTCACCCCCAGGGCGCCGGTGATCCCCATGGCTTCCGCAAGGCACTCCTCGATCCCGGGCACTGAACCGCTGTCCCTCCCCACCGTGCGGAACACGGCGCGTCGCTGCCACCGCCTTCACCTGCGGTAGTCTGACCAGGACGCAACGCTACCGGCGGCGACACGGGAGAGCGAGACTTTCCCGCATATCCGTCGGGCATATGCCCGAGTGCGCTAGGGTGCCCCGGCGGCTGACGCTCCGTCAGGAAGGCGTCGCAGCAGCGGAATCGGCGAGGCCACCACCCACGGGCAGGAGGCCGGCGCCCCGACCGCGGCGATCCACGGCGCCGGGCGCAGCCCGAGGGTGGAGCCGAGCGCCCCGCCGAGCAGCGAACCAGCGGCCGCACCCCGTAGTTGACGGCCTGGTAGGCGCCGGACACCCGGGAGCGCAGTGCGTCGGGGACGCACGCGGCGAAGATGGCGCCCGCGGTGATGTCCAGGACCATCACGCCGACCCCGGAGACGAACGCGAGCGGGACGGTCAGCAGCAGCGCGGCGCGACCCGGGTCGGTGGCGATCACCATCCGGCGGCGGTGCCCGTAGCGGTCCGCCCGGCCGCCGGCGTGCAGCGACAGCAGCAGGTAGGGCAGCCGGCCCGCGGCGGCCAGGTAGGGCCTGGTCAACTCGTCGATGCGGGAGGTGAGTTCGGTGAGCTCGGTGGCGGTCGGGTGGAGCAGGGTGTCGCCCGTGCCGGCCGCCTCGCGCCATTCGGGGGAGTCCTCGGCGCGGTGCGCCACCCAGCGGCCGGCGCGCTCGAAGTAGCCGTCCAGGGCGGCGCGTTGCAGGGCGTCGACGGCCACGGCCTGCTCCGGGTCGGCGGGGGCGGCGTCCCAACTGGTCGGCGGTCCCTCGCGGCGGAGCAGGTCCACCAGGGGTGTCCGGGTGGGATGGGCGTCGGTGCGCGGGGCGTGTGGGTGGGTGCCCCGCGCACCTCGCGGTGTCAGGACGCCGGACCGACCTTCACGGTGGTCAGCTTGCCGCCCTGGGTCTCCCGGACGATCTCGATCTTGGTGTTGGTGTCGGGCACCGTCACACCCAGCTGCGGGATCGCCGGGTCGGTGTACACCCCGGTGTGGTCGTTGAAGGCCGGCACCGCGGGCTCCGCGGGGACCACCGTGGCCACGCCCGCCTTGTGCAGGGTGAAGGAGGTGGTCGGCTTGAGCGAGAAGGTCGCGTCGTAGGACTGCGAGCGCCCGTTGGTGGTCGTCCCGTCGGCGAACCGCAGCGCCTGCGGGTGCGCGTCCACCGGCAGGATCAGGCCGCCGCCGAGGTGGTCCTTGGTGTTGTTGTCGCCGTAGGAGGTGTCCCACAGCCACACCAGCACGCCCTCCTGGTACGGGTAGGTGTCGACCACGTCGTTCTTGTTCGGCACGCCCCAGTACCCGAAGTTGTACGGGCCGGTCTTCAGGAAGGCGCCGTAGCCCACGTACCGGCGGTTCTCCACCAGGTACGCCCGCGGGTGCTGCTTGACCGCGTCCTTGCCGTGGATGACCGAGAAGCCGACCTCCGCCCAGCCCGCCGCGCCGTTCTCCGCGCCGTCGGCGAGGAGCTGCGCGCCGTCCGAGGTCAGCGAGACCGCGTCGACCAGCACGCCCTTGCCGTGGGTGTTGGAGTCCGAGGTGACGTGGAAGCGGACCTGCACGCTCTTGCCGAGGTAGGCGTCGAGCGGGATGTGCAGCTGCCGCCAGGCGTTGGAGGTGCCGGTCAGGCCCGGGGTGAGCGCGGTGGTGTCGCCGATCGGCTGCCCGTCGACGGTGCCGTGCAGCGGCGTCCAGGACTTGCCGCCGTCGGCGGAGGCCTCCACCGACAGGAAGTCGTAGTCCTGTTCGACGTCGTACCAGGTGGCCGCGTCCATCGAGGCCGAGCCGGTGGCGCCGGTCAGGTCGACGGTGCGGGCGAGCGAGGCGTCCATGTTGTCGCCGGTGTCGCTCCACCACTGCGCGCCGCCCTGGTACGGGTCGGCCAGCGTGGTGGTGGTGCTGCCCGGCGGCAGGTGGACCAGCAGCGCCTGCGCCTGGTCGGTGTTGTAGCCGCTGACGCCCAGGGCGTGGCTGGAGCGGGTCGCGGCCTGCGCCTCGTCGTAGTTCAGCCAGCCGAGCTGCAGCTTGCTCCAGGCGTCCAGGTCGCCCGGGTACTCGCCGGTGCTGTTCCTGCCCTTGCCGAGGTAGGAGGCGGAGGACATCAGCGACCAGAAGTTGACGGAGTTGTCGCCGCCGTTGGTCGGGTACAGGTCCGGCAGGCCCAGGTTGTGGCCGTACTCGTGTGAGAACAGGCCGACGCCGCTGTTCTCGCCCGCCTGCACGTAGTCGTAGACGTACAGGCCCGAGTCGCCGACCGGCGCCCCGCCGATCCGGTCGCCCGCCGGGCCGGTCTGGCCGGTCGGGTCGGGGAAGTCCCAACTGCGGTGCGCCCACAGGGCGTCCGCGCCCTGGGCGCCGCCGCCCCAGGTCTCGTCGACGCCGGCGTGCACCACGATCACGTTGTCGAGGTAGCCGTCCGGCTCGTCGAAGTCGCCGTCCTTGTCGTAGTCGTAGCGGTCCTGCACGTCGTACTGGGCGAGCTCCGCCTTGACGTCGGCCGCCGAGCGGCCCTTGGCGATCTCGCCGTCGTACCAGGCCTTGGTGGCGTCCCGGATGAACTCCTGGGCCTGGGTCCACGCGCCGCCGCCCTGCGGGCCCTTGTTGGAGCCGTAGCGGGCCTCGTTCCACGGCACGGTCACCCAGTCGGAGACGGTGCCCTGGATGTCGTACCGGCCCGAGGACTGGGTGCGGTAGAAGTTGCGCATCGAGTTCGCGCCGGGCGTGTCGTCGAAGAACATCTTCTGGTAGAAGTCGCGGCTGAAGTCGCTCTGCCAGTAGGTGTGGGTGTCGCTCTTCCCCGGCTGCGGGATCCGGTTGTGCTGCGGGCCGGGGGTGCCGGCGTAGCGCGGCTGGCCGTTGTACAGCGTGGAGTTGTCGACCTGGTCGCCGAACTGGGCCAGGATCACGAACACCTTGTCGGTGCGCTGCTGGGCCAGCTGGACGTAGTCGTTGCCGATCTTGACCTTGGCCGGCGTGGTGCCCTTGTCGCTCTTGGCCAGCCGGCCCTGGTTGACCTGCTCCAGGGCCTTGGCCCGCAGCGCCTGCCGGGCCTTCTCCTGCGGGGCCATCGGCGGCTGCGGGGCCTCGCGGCCCTCGGTGCCCTGATCGACCGTCAACGCGGCGACGGGGGAGGGAGGTTGGGAGAACGCGGGGGTCGCCGTCAGTGCTATCGCGCCCGTGGTCAGCGCAGCCGTGAGGGCTGTGGAGAGTCTGCGCAAAGTGACCCGGTCCTTTCGCGGGGTGGGTATCGGAATGGTGGGTAATATTTCACATGTCATCCACTACTGGGAAGGGTTGGCACCCAACTCCCGGCGCAGGAAGTCGAGTTCCACCGCCGCGACCTGCTCCATGACCCCGTTCGGCGTCATGTGGCTCACCCCCGGCAGCGGCAGCACGCCGTGCGGCCGTCCGGCCCGGGTCAGCGCCTCGGAGAGCAGCAGGGTGTGCGAGGGGTGCACGTTGTCGTCCGCCAGCCCGTGGATCAGCAGCAGCGGACGGCGCAGTGACGGCGCGTCGGGGATCAGGCAGTCCGCCAGGTACCCCTCCGCGTTGTCCTGCGGCAGGCCCAGGTAGCGCTCGGTGTACGCGGTGTCGTACAGCCGGAAGTCGGTCGGCGGGGCGCCCGCACTGCCCGCGTGGAAGACGTCCGGGCGGCGCAGCACCGCGAGCGCCGCGAAGTAGCCGCCGTACGACCAGCCGCGCACGCCGACCCGGGCCAGGTCCAGGTCCGGGTGGTCCGCGGCGAGCGCCCGCAGCGCGGCGACCTGGTCGTCCAGCGCGACCTGGGAGAAGCGCCGGAAGATCGCCCGGGTGAAGTCCGGCGAGACGAACGGGGTGCCCCGGTTGTCGACGGTGACCACCGCGAAGCCCTGGTCGGCCCACCACTGCTTGAGCTGCCAGCGCCGCGGCTCGTTCGCCACCGCCTGGTAGCCCGGGCCGCCGTACACGTCCAGCAGCACCGGCAGCCGGCGCCCGGCGCGGTGTCCGCGCGGGTACAGCACCGCGGAGGGCAGACCGAGTTCGGTCACCCGGGCGAGCTGCGGCCGGGCCCGGTAGGGGAGTTCGGCCGCCAGGTCGGGGAAGGCGGAGACCGTGCCCGCGTGCCGCAGCTCGCGGCGGACGCCGTCCTGGGAGGCGGAGGTGAGCAGCAGCGTCGAGTCGGCGTGCGCGGCCACCGCGTGCACGCCCGCGCCCCCGGTGAGCTTCTCCAGGGCGCCGGTGTGCGGGTCCAGCAGGAAGACCTGCTGGTCGGCCGGGTCGCCGTCGCCGGCCTCGATCAGCAGCCGGCCGTCCCGGTACGGGCCGACCACCCGGCGGACCTGGAGCCGCTCGTCGGTGAGGATCTTCCCGTCCAGCGCCACGCCGCGCGCGGCCGGGGTGTCGGCGGAGGTCAGCACCCGGCCGTCGGCCAGCCGCAGCGGGGTGCCCGGCAGCGGGTCCACCCAGAACTCGTCCTCGGTGCGGGAGAGTTCACGCGTCGTCCCGCTCACCGGGTCGGCGCTCAGCAGCACCACGCGCTGCTGCAGCCGGTCCGCGACGGTCAGCAGGATCTCCCCGTCGCCCTCCCAGCCCGCCGCCGTCACGTACGGGAAGGCGCCGTCGTCCCAGCGCAGCCGCACCCGCCCGCCGTCCAGCCGCAGCACCCAGAGCTGGACGTCCGCGTTGGGGCCGCCCGCCTGCGGGTAGGCGAAGGACTCCGGGGCCCGCTCCGGGTACGCCGGGTCGGCGAAGTGCCGCAGCGGCAGCGCCGACTCGTCGACCCGGGCGGCCAGCAGCGCGGCGCCGTCCGGCGACCACCAGTGCCCGCGGGTGCGGCCCAGCTCCTCGGCGGCGGCGAACTCCGCCACGCCCCAGACCGCGTCGTCCGCCGGGCTGAGCGGGCCGCCCGGGGACAGCTGCAGCGCCCCGTCGGCCACGTACGCCGTCACCGAGCCGTCGGCGTTCGGCCGCGGGTCGAACGCGGGCCCGGCGACCGGGAGTTCGACGCACTCGCGGGTCGCGGTGTCCACCCGGAAGACCCGTCCGTCCAGCGCGAAGACCGCCGCCGAGAGGTCCGCGGTGGCCGCGAAGGAGCCGATGCCGGGCGCCCAGAGCCGCACCCGCTCACGCAGCCGCCGCTCCAGCGGCGGCAGTTCGGCCGGGTCGCCGGAGCGCTCCGGGGCCAGTGTCAACGGGTCGGCGAGCAGCGTCTCCTGACGGGTCGTCAGGTCGTAGCTCCAGAGCCGCTCCACCGGGTCGGTCGGACCGGTGGAGCGCAGGAACAGGGCACGGCTGCCGTCGGCGGCGAGGGTGACGGCACGGGGGGAGCCGTAGCTGAAGCGGCCGGTGGCGGCGCTCAGCGCGAGGTAGGGGTCGGTGTGAGTCACCCGCCGATGGTTGCCGTGCCAGGGCCGGTTCGGCTAGAAGTATGACGTGTGAAATGTCACACAGCATCGAGAAGGGGTCCGCGATGACCACCCCACCGCTCCCCGGGAGCGCCGCGCTCTTCGGGCTCGACCCGGCGATCGCCCACCTCAACCACGGCTCCTACGGCGCCGTGCCCGTTCCGGTCCAGCGCCTGCAGGCGACCCTGCGCGCCGAGCAGGAGCGCGACCCCGACGGCTTCTTCCTCGACCTGCCCGAGCGCATCGGCCGGGCCCGCGCCGAGGTCGCCGCCGCACTCGGCGGCGACCCCGGCCGGCTCGCGCTGCTCACCAACGTCACCGAGGGCGTCGCCGTCGCCCTGGAGTCCGTCCCGCTCCGCGCGGGCGAGCGGATCCTGGTCACCGACCACGGCTACGGCGTGGTCACCCGGGCCGCCGAACGCCGCGCCGCCGAGACCGGCGCCGAGGTGCACTGCGTCCGGCTCTCCCCGCACACCCCCGACGAGGCCGCCGTCGCCGAGCGGGTGCTCGCCGCCGTCACCGACCGCACCAGGGTCGCCGTGCTCGACCTGGTCAGCTCGCCCACCGCACGCGCGATCGCCACCCCCGCCCTGCTGGCCGCGCTGCGCGAACGCGGCGTCACCACCGTGGTGGACGCCGCGCACGCTCCCGGCCTGCTCCCCGTCGACCTCGGGGGTGCGGCCGGCGGCGCCGACTTCTGGATCGGCAACCTGCACAAGTGGGCGTTCGCCCCGCGGGCCGCCGCCGTGCTCGCCGTCGCCCGGCCCTGGCCCGCCCGGGTCCGCCCGCTGACGTACTCCTGGGAGCACGAGCGCGGCTTCCCCTGGCGGGTCGAGTGGCGCGGCACCTGCGACTACACGCCGTGGCTGGCCGCCCCCGCCGGGTTCGCCCTGCTGGAACGGCTCGGCGCCGACCGGGTCCGCGCCCACAACGAGCAACTCGCCGTCCACGGCCAGCGGTTGCTGGTCGAACGGGCCGGACTGCGGGCCCTGCCCGGGCAGCCCGGCGTGGCCATGCGGACGGTGCGACTGCCCCCCGGCATCGCCGAGGAGGAGCACACCGCCCGGGCCCTGATGGTCGCCGTCCACCGCGCCCTGCACACCCGGATCGCCGTCCGCCCCTGGCCCGGCGGCGGCATCCTGCGGATCAGCGCCCAGCTCTACAACCGCCCCGAGGAGTACGCCCGGCTCGCCGACGGGCTGCCCCGGCTGGTCACCCGTTAGACGCGGGGGAGCGCGCCGCCCGTCAGCGGGAGGCGCGCAGCTCCTCCAGCAGCATGCCCTGGTCGGCGAGCAGTTCGGTGAGGATCCGCCGCGCCGTCCGGAGCAGCTCGGCGACGTCCGCCCCGGCGAGGGCGTACACCACGGTGGAGCCCTCCCGGGTCGCGGTCACCAGCCCGGACCGGCGCAGCTGGGCGAGCTGTTGGGAGAGGCTGGACGGTTCGATGTCCAGCTCCGCCAGCAGGTCGCGCACGGGCGTCGGTCCGGCCTGGAGCAGTTCCAACACCCGGATCCGGACCGGGTGCCCGAGCATCCGGAAGAACTCGGCCTTGGCCTGGTACAGCGGTACGGGCATGCTTCCTCCCCTTTCCGGCGGCTCGTCAGCCGCCGTCCCGCGCTCAGACCTCCAAGGACGCCTCGATCCGCTTCAACTGGTGCCGGGCCATCGCCAGGTTGGACCGGCTGCGGTTCAGCGCGAGGTAGAGGAACAGACCTCGCCCGCTCGACGTGGTCAGCGGTCGGATCAAGTGGTACTGGCCGGTCAGGGTGACCAGGATGTCCTCGATGCCGTCCTCATGGAGATTGAGCATTTCCATCGCCCGCATCTTGGCACGGACGAGGTCCGTGTTGGCGGCTGCGGCGACGTTCAGGTCGATCTCCCCGCCGTCGCCGAGCGTTCCCAGCGCCATCCCGCTGCCGTAGTCCACCAGGGCCACTCCGATGGCACCCTC
This sequence comes from Kitasatospora sp. NPDC002522, assembly GCF_053595195.1. Taxonomy (NCBI): domain Bacteria; kingdom Bacillati; phylum Actinomycetota; class Actinomycetes; order Kitasatosporales; family Streptomycetaceae; genus Kitasatospora; species Kitasatospora sp. NPDC002522. The sequence goes on along the minus strand of NZ_JBSFXE010000003.1, from coordinate 129,157 downwards.
GATGGTCATGGCTTCCTTGAGCGTGGTCTCCAGATTCGCCATCGCGCCTGTCCTCCTGTCATGGCGTGGATCGGTGGCACGACTGTAGGAACGGGATCGCTCCAGATCTGACTGTTGATCAGAATCCTTCGAAGCTGGCCGACCTTCGATCATTTGGCGGCGAACCTCCGACCACATGAAGACATTTGCAACTCAGGATGTGAACAGTTGACGGTCCCGGCATCCCGGGCGACCCCGGAGCGTGTCCCTCCGGTCGCACGGCGCAGCGGAAAAATCGGTGCTGTTGATGTCAGTCCAGACGGGTAATCTCAGGCTGAGATGCTCGATCACACCAACCACACCCGCTGCGCCCCGTCGCCGCTCCCGGCCACGGCCCCGCAGCCGCAGGCGTCGCCGTCTGCGACCCCGTCCAGCCACACTCACGGGAAGACAAGGTGACGCCAGTGCCCGGCACCCCCATGCCCGAAGAGCAGCTCAGCCCCGCCGAGGCGTACGCCGCCTCGCGCGCCCGGGCCAAGGAGCAGGCCACCGCGCTCTACGGTTTCCAGCAGCTGTACGACTTCCCGCTCGACGACTTCCAGCTGGAGGCCTGCGAGACGCTGGAGGCCGGCCAGGGCGTGCTGGTCGCCGCGCCGACCGGCAGCGGCAAGACCATCGTCGGCGAGTTCGCCGTCCACCTGGCGCTGGCGAGCGGCCGCAAGTGCTTCTACACCACGCCGATCAAGGCGCTCTCCAACCAGAAGTACGGCGACCTGGTCAAGCGCTACGGCGCCGCCAAGGTCGGCCTGCTGACCGGCGACAACTCGGTCAACGGCGACGCGCCCGTGGTGGTGATGACCACCGAGGTGCTGCGCAACATGCTGTACGCGGGTTCCAGCGCCCTCGACGGCCTCGGCTACGTGGTGATGGACGAGGTGCACTACCTCGCCGACCGGTTCCGCGGCGCGGTCTGGGAGGAGGTCATCATCCACCTCCCCGAGTCGGTGACCCTGGTGTCGCTCTCCGCGACCGTCTCCAACGCCGAGGAGTTCGGCGACTGGCTGGACACCGTCCGCGGCGGCACCAAGGTGATCGTCTCCGAGCACCGCCCCGTCCCGCTGTGGCAGCACGTGATGGCCGGCAACCGGATGTACGACCTGTTCGCCAGCCCGGACCGGGACGGCCGGCCGAAGGGCAGCCTGAAGAACCCCGCCAAGGCGGTCAACCCCGAACTGGTGCGGCTGGCCCGGGCGGAGAACGACCGCACCGGCCGGGACCGGTTCGCCCGCGGCCGCGGCCGCTCGATGCCGGCCGGGCGCCCCGGCCGGGTCTGGACGCCGGGCCGGGTCGACGTGATCGACCGGCTCGACGCCGAGGGCCTGCTGCCCGCGATCACCTTCATCTTCAGCCGGGCCGGCTGCGAGGCCGCCGTCCAGCAGTGCCTCAGCTCCGGCCTGCGGCTCAACCGCGAGGCCGACCGGGAGACCGTCCGGCAGATCGTCGAGGAGCGCTGCCGCGACATCCCCGACGAGGACCTGCACGTCCTCGGCTACTTCGAGTGGCTGGACGGCCTGGAGCGCGGCATCGCCGCCCACCACGCCGGCATGCTGCCGCGGTTCAAGGAGGTCGTCGAGGAGCTGTTCGTCAAGGGCCTGGTCAAGGCGGTCTTCGCCACCGAGACCCTCGCCCTCGGCATCAACATGCCCGCCCGCTCGGTGGTCATGGAGAAGCTGGTCAAGTGGAACGGCGAGACCCACGCCGACATCACCCCCGGCGAGTACACCCAGCTCACCGGCCGGGCCGGGCGCCGCGGCATCGACGTCGAGGGCCACGCCGTGGTGCTCTGGCAGCGCGGCCTCGACCCGGAGGCGCTGGCCGGCCTGGCCGGCACCCGCACCTACCCGCTGAAGTCCTCCTTCCGCCCGTCCTACAACATGGCCGTCAACCTGGTCGGCCAGTTCGGGCGGCACCGCTCGCGCGAGCTGCTGGAAACCTCGTTCGCCCAGTTCCAGGCCGACCGCTCGGTGGTCGGCATCGCCCGCCAGGTCCAGCGCAACGAAGAGGGCCTCGAGGGCTACCGCGAGTCGATGACCTGTCACCTCGGCGACTTCGACGAGTACATGAGCCTGCGTCGGCAGCTCAAGGACCGCGAGAACGAGCTCGCCCGCGAGGGCAGCAGCCAGCGCCGCAACGCCGCGGTCGAGGCCCTCGAGCAGCTCAAGCCCGGCGACGTGATCCACGTCCCCACCGGCAAGTTCGCCGGACTCGCCCTGGTCCTCGACCCCGGCCTGCCGCCGGTCGGCAAGCACGGCCGCGGCGGCCCGCGCCACCCCGACTTCCAGGACGGCCCGCGCCCCGTCGTGCTCACCGCCGAGCGCCAGGTCAAGCGCCTCGCGATGATCGACTTCCCGTACCCCGTCACCGCCATCGAGCGGCTGCGGATCCCCAAGTCCTTCAACCCGCGCAGCCCGCAGTCCCGCCGCGACCTGGCCTCCGCGCTGCGCACCAAGGCCGGCCACCTGGAGCCCGAGCGCTACCGCAAGGGCCGGGCCGCCGCCGCCGACGACCCGGAGATCGCCCGGCTGCGCGCCACGCTGCGCCAGCACCCGTGCCACGGCTGCAACGAGCGGGAGGACCACGCCCGCTGGTCCGAGCGCTACCACCGCCTCCACCGCGACACCGAACTGCTGGAACGCCGGATGCGCTCCCGCACCCACACCATCGCCCGCACCTTCGACCGGGTCTGCGGCCTGCTCGCCGACCTCGGCTACCTGAGCGGCGACACCGTCACCGACGACGGCAAGCGCCTGGCCCGGCTCTACGGCGAACTCGACCTGCTCGCCTCCGAGTGCATCCGCGAAGGCGTCTGGGACGGCCTCGCCGCCGCCGAACTCGCCGCCTGCGCCTCCGCGTTGGTGTACGAGTCGCGGCAGTCCGACGACGCCACCGCGCCGCGCGTCCCGGAGGGCGGCGCCAAGGAGGCGCTCGGCCGGATGATCCGGATCTGGGGCCACCTGGACGCGCTGGAGGAGCAGCACAAGATCTCCACCGCCGAGGGCGTCGGCCAGCGCGAGCCCGACCTCGGCTTCGCCTGGGCCGCCTACCGCTGGGCGCTCGGCCACAGCCTGGACGCCGTCCTGCGCGACGCCGACATGCCGGCCGGCGACTTCGTCCGCTGGACCAAGCAGCTGATCGACGTGCTCGGCCAGATCCAGGACGCGGCCGGCGACAACACCGAGCTGCGCAAGACCGCCCGCAAGGCGGTCGACGGCATGCGCCGCGGCATCATCGCCTACTCCTCGGTGGGCTAAGCAACGCGCACCACCAGGGTCGCGGGGAACTGCGCGAGTCGGAAGGCGCAGACGGTAAGGTCCGTCCACCAGCAGCCAGTTGCCGGTGGACGGACCTACAACTCACAGCTGGAACGTCGCCTCCACCGGGTAGTGGTCCGACGGCGACTGCGTGTCCAGCTGCCCGGCGGTCCACCCGGCCTGCGGGTCGAAGTCCACCTTCACCCGGGGGAGCGCCGCAGGCACCGCGCGGCCCGGCGCGTTGAGGTACCCGAGGTAGTCCAGGTCGTCCCGGTAGTCGACCGGGAAGGTCTCCACCCCGGACATGAACTGGCACCAGGCCGAGACCGAGCAGTCCATCGTGGTGTACACGGCCGCCGGGTCGGTCGCCGGGGTGCCGAGCGCACCGCCCACCGCGGCCTGCGCGTCGGCGTAGTCGCCGCGCGACTGGCCGTGCAGGTACTCGACGTTGAGGTCGCCGCCGATCAGCACCGGAGCGGCCGCGCCCGCGACGCCGTTCACCCAGGAGCGGATCTCGGCGAGCTGCCCGAGCCGGGTGGACTGGGTGGTGTCGGTGGAGGTGCCGTCCTCGTCGGCCTGCAGGTGGGTGCCGACCACCCAGGTGTCGACGCCGTTCTTGTTGATCTTCGCGAGGGCGGCGCCCTTGTTCGCGTGGTAGTCCCAGGTGCCGTAGGTGGAGTTGGCGAAGACCCGGGCGTACTGGGCGGTGATCGGGTACTTGGACAGGATCTGCGTCCCGCCGTTGATCACGAACCAGGAGGTGGAGCAGTTGCCGCTGACGCCGCTCCAGCCGCCGCCCGAGCAGACCTGGCCGACCACCGGGGTGCGGTACGGGTAGAGGTCGGCGAGCTTGGCGTCGATGTCGGCGGTGGCCGAGGAGTTGAAGGACTCGTCGAGCACCACCACGTCCGCGTTGTGCTTGCGCAGGATGGACTCGATGACCGGGGTGCGCTGGGCGGCGCGCTCGTTCTGGGTGGAGTCGACGATCGGGGTGGCCAGGTCGACGTTCCAGGCCAGCACCGAGAGGCTGGTGCCGGACGAGGTGGTGGTGGCCGGGACGGTGGCGGCGGACGCGGTCTGCGTGGCGCAACCGACCAGGGCGGCGAACGCGGCCAGGGCGGCCGCCGAACGACGCGAAAGCATAAGGATCTCCTGAGGGTCCGTCAGGGAGGGCGGGGCGCACCGTCCGTGGCGATGGCCCCGTTCATGACACCCGGGAGACTAGCTACCGGCCGGTAGGCCGTGGGGAAACGCCGAAGGAGCAGTTCCCCTCGATTCCGTGTCGGCAAGATGTCTGTACAGCTTAGGGGTGTACAGACAACTCCTCACTGCGCCAGGTAGCCGCCGTCCACCGGCAGCACCGCGCCCGTGACGAAGGAGGCGTCCGCCGAGGCCAGGAAGACGATCGCCGCCGCGACCTCCTCCGGCCGCCCCAGCCGGCCCATCGGGTGCAGCTTCTCGATCGCGGCCAGGTACTCCGACCCGCCGGGCTCCTCCGGTAGCCGGGCCACCCGCTCGGTGCGGATGGTGCCCGGCGCCACCGCGTTGACCCGGATGCCGCGGGCCGCCCACTCCACCGCCAGGTGCTTGGTCAGCCCGGACGCGACGAACTTGGCCGGGCCGTACACCGCCTGGCCCTGCTGGCCGGCCTCGCCGGAGATCGACGACACGCAGACGACCGCCCCGCCCCGGCCGCCGCGCAGCATCGCCTCGATGGCGTACTTGCAGGTCAGGAACATGCCCCGGCCGTCCACCGCCATCACCCGGTCGAAGTCCTCGGCCTCCGCCTCGGTGATCTCCCCGAGCGGCAGCACCCCGGCGTTGGCCACCGCCACGTCCAGCCCGCCGAAGCGCTGCTCCGCGGCGTCCACCATCCGCCGGACGTCCGCCGCCTCGGCCACGTCCCCGACCACGGTGACCAGTTCGGCGCCGGGCAGCGCCGCGGCCAGCCGCTCCAGACCGGCGGCGTCGATGTCCGAGGCCACCAAGCGGGCGCCCTCCGCGCAGAACCGCACCGCGGTCGCCCGCCCGATGCCGCTCGCCGCACCGGTCACCAGACACGCCCGCCCCGCCAGTACCCCGGACATCCGAACCTCCCGCGCACGCCGCACACCTGACGATCCGTCAAGGTATCGGCGGGCCTGGCCCGGTCCGGTGAGGCGCGCCACCGCGGCGGCGCGCCGAAACGCGGGGCGGCGGCCCGGGAACCCGTCCCGGGCCGCCGCCCCGCGATCCGCCTCGGACCGTTAACCCACCTTCTTCCAGGGGCCGCTGACCGTGTCCGGGGTCTGGTTGCGGGTGTACCAGCGGGCCTGGTAGACCGCGCCGAGGTAGCGGACCCGGTCACCGGCGTTGTACACCGTGCTCGGGGTCCACGCCGCGATGCCGTCCGGGCCGGCCGGAGCCTGCTCCTCCCAGGGGCCGTTCGGGTCCCCGGGGGCCTGGTTGCGGGTGTAGAAGCGGGCCCGGAAGACCTTGCCGTCGTGGACCGCCAGGTCGCCGGCCTGGAAGACCCGGGAGGCGGTCCAGGCGGCGGCGCCGTTCTCGGTCAGCGCGATCTCCTGCCAGGCGCCGGTCGGATCGCCCGGCTGCTGGCCGCGGGTGTACCAGGAGGCCTGGAAGAGCCTGCCCTGGAAGGCGACCCGGTCCCCGGCCTGGTACACCGCCGAGGACTGCCAGGCCGTCGGCAGCGTCACCGTGACCGTCAGCGTCTGGGTGGCCGGGGTGAGCAGCGCGCTGCCCCCGTACGAGACCAGCAGCGCGTGGGAGCCCGCGGCCAGGCCGACCGGCAGGGTGAGCAGCGCCGTGCCGTCCTGGCCGAGCACGGCCCGGCCGCGCTCGGTGGCGCCCTCGGTCAGCACCACCGTGCCGCTCGCCGGCAGGCCGGGGGAGGAGACCGCCACCCGCACCGTCGCCGCCGTGCCGTAGGGCACGGCCGGGGCGGTGGTGGTGAGGGCCGGGCCGACCGGCCGGATCGCCGGGACGGTCAACTGCCGCTCCGGCTCGGCGTTGCCGGCGGTGTCGGTGGAGCGGAAGGCGACGGTCTGGTCGGCGAAGTCCGGTGTGACGGTGAACGGGCCCGCGTAGGGAGTCCACTGGCCGTCGCGGACCCGGTACTCGGTGCGGGCGACGCCCGAATCGGCGTCGGCGGCGGTCAGGGTCACGGTCACCGGCGCGATGATCGTCGCACCGGGCGCGGTGGTCGCGCTGGTGGCCGGCGCGGTGCCGTCGGCGCGCACGGTGACGGTGACCGGCTCCGAGGTGTGGCCGGCGGCGTCGGTGGCGCGGAACCGGTAGGTCAGCGTGCCGTCCGGCACCGTCACCGGGCCCTGGTAGCCGGTCCACCGGCCGTCGCCGACCTGGTACTCGAGGCGCGGCGCGGTGCCCGAGTCGTCGGTGGCGGCGGCGGAGACGACCGGGGCGGTGCGGTACCAGCCGGCGGCGCCGTCGGCCGCGGCCGGGGCGACCGAGGCGGTCACCACGGGCGGGAGGTCCGCCGAGGTGATCCGCACGGTGGCGCCCGCGGTGGCGGTGAACCCGAAGTCGTCGGTGCCGGTGACGGTCACCGGGTAGTCGCCGGTCCGCGAGGTGTCGACCGCCGAGAGGTCCACCGACAGTGTGCCGGGGACGTTCAGGGCGGGGTTCAGGCCCCCGAGCACCGCCGAGGAGCTCAGGCCCAGTCCGGGCGCCTGCACGGTCGGGTTGCCCACCGAGAGCCTGGCGACCGGGACCACGTGCACGGTCACCGCGACCGGCGCGGAGGTCCGGCCGTCCGCGACGGCCGTCACCAGCACGGTGTACCAGCCCGGCGTCAGCCAGTTCACGCCGCCGGCGTCGAACGTCAGCGCCGCGGCCGTCGGGCTCGCGGTGGCGCCGACGGCCGCCCGCAGGGCGGCGTCGTCGGCCGGGCCGCGGCCCGCCTGGTAGACCAGCGCGTCGTGGGCGACCGCCACGGTCGGGGCGCCGGCCGCGGGCTGCGGGGTGCCGAGGGTGAGGGTGGTGACCACGGCGGCGTGGTCGCTGGTCCAGGCGTTCGACTGGACGTCGGTGGCCGAGGGCCAGCCGGCCACCAGGGTGTTGGAGCCGAGCACGTGCAGGTCGTCGCCCGCGGCGAGGACGTAGTCGATCCGGTCCTGCGAGGCGGTGGCGGTGACCGGGGACCAGGTGGCACCGGGGTCGGCGGCCGGGTCCGGATGCGCGGCGCGGAAGGTGTCGGTCAGCCCGGCGGCCGCGAAGGCGGCCGGCACCGGCCAGTCCACCGGGCCGGCGGCGCAGTGCGCGGCGGCCGTGGCGGCCGTCCAGTCGGCGGCCGACGGGGAGGCCAGGTCGCCCAGCAGCAGGACCGGCCGGCCTCCCGCGGTGTCGGCCCTGACGGCCGAGGCGACCGCCTGGGCCTGGGCGTAGCGGGTGCCGGCGCGCTCGTCGGCGACCAGCTGCCCGGCGTCCGCGCCGCCCGGCGCGCAGGCCTTGTCCGGGCCGTAGCCGGACTCGTCCAGCGCGGTGTTCCAGACCCGGACGTCGTGGCCGGCGACGTTCACGGTGACCGCGATCGCGGGTACGCCCGCGGTCGCCGCGGTGGTGGCGGAGATCGGCCAGGCCGAGACGATGCCGAGGCCGTTGCCGCCCTCGTAGTCGTACCAGCCGAGCGCCTGGGCGATCCGGTGGGCCCCGGTGCCGCCGTCCTCCTGCACGGCGATCACGCCGAGGCCGTTGGCGGCGATCACGGCGAGGTCCTTGGGCAGCGCGTCCGCGACGTGGCCGCCGTTGTCCCAGAGGTTCCAGGTGGCGGCGGCGACCTGCGGGGCGTCCCCGGCCGCGACGACCGGGACCTCGACGGTGATCCGCGCGGTGGTGGTGCCGTCGGTGGCCTCCACCGTGACGGTGCCCGGGTGCTGCGGCGCGGTGCCCGGCGCGGTTCCGGTGACCGTGCCGTCGGCGCCGACGCTCAGCCAGGAGTCGCCGCCGACCCGGGTGAAGGTGCGGGCGGTGCCGCCGTACCAGAGCGCGGCCAGCGGCTGCTTGACCGGGTCGCCGGTGCGGACCGGCGGGGCGTGCAGGGTGTCGGCGACGAAGCCGGGCGACAGGGTGGGGACGGGCACCGGCAGGTCGACCGTCGACTCGTCCGGCAGCGCGGTGGCGGCGGGCCGGGTGGCCCGGTAGTCGTTGGCGATCTGAGCGGGCGTCAGCGCCTGGTTGTAGAAGTCGAAGTCGTCGACCAGGGCGTCCACCGAGGCGCCGTACCCGCCGGTGCCGTCCTGGCCGATCATGAACGGCAGGCCGGAGGCGAAGGCGGTGGCCGCGGTGACCTGGCCGGCCGTCGAGGTGGTGAACAGGGCGCCGTCCACGTAGTACGCGACGGTCTGCGCCTTGCGGTCGACCACCACCGTGAGGTAGCGCCAGTTCCCTTGCAGCGGAGCCGGGTTGGTCGCGGTGTACTGCCGGGTGCCGCCGGCGGTGACGCCCCAGCAGGCACGGGTCGTGGTGGTGCCGGAGACGTTGTAGAACGACAGGCCGGGGTTGTTGCAGGCGTTGAAGTCCTGGTTGCTGACCAGCGGGCCGTCCACCGTCTCGCCGTACTCGCCCCACCACATGGAGAACGAGAAGCTGCCCGAGCCGTCGGTCTGCCCGGCCGCCTTCGGCAGCTGGACCACCTGGCCGGCGTTGATGTGGGCGGCCAGGCCGGAGAAGCCCCGGGCGTAGGCCGAACTGCCCTTCCAGGCGGCGTCGTTGCCGTGGCCGGAGCCGTCGGTGACGGTGCCGCCCCGGTCGGCCTCGAAGTCGTACGAGGCGATCGGGGCGGCCGTGTCGCCCGGCGCCCGGTAGCGGCCCCAGACCGCGTAGAGCGTGACCGTCGACCCGGCCGCGGCCGAGAGGTTGGCCACCTGCTGGCCGTCGGTGTACGCCACCGCGCCGGTGGGTGAGGTCGCCCAGCCGAGGAAGCCGAAGCCGGTGCGGGTGAAGCCGTCGGCGGTGAGGGCGGCCGGCTGGTCGTAGCTCAGCTGCTGGGCCGCGGTGGCCCCGCCGTCGGCGCCGTTGCCGTCGAAGGCCACGGTGTAGCGGTTGGGCGTGGACACGGCCTTCAACACCGCGTCCTGCCCGGGCATGGTGAAGGAGCCGTCCGCGCCGACGGCCAGACCGGCGGGGGAGAGCGCCTGCCAGGTGGCGCTGTAGCCGGTCGCCGGAGTGGCGGTCGCGGTGACCGTGGTGCCGGGCAGGACCCAGCCCGCGGCCTGGTCGGCCGAGGTGCGCACGGTGGTGTGCTCGTCGCCGGTCGCGGTGACCTGGAAGGAACCGGCGGGGGCCCAGCGGGCGTACAGCGTGACGGTGCCCCGGTCGGCGGTGCTGAGGTTGCGCACCTGCGCCGCGTCCCGGTAGACGGTCGGGCCGGTCGGGCTGGTGCTCCAGCCGGTGAACTGCTTCCCCGCGGCGGTGAAACCGTTCGCGCTCAGCGCCGCGGACTGGTCGTAGGCCAGCTGCTGGGCGGCGGTGCCGCCGCCGTCCGCGCCGTTGCCGTCGAAGGTGATCGTGTAGGTGTTGGGCCGGAAGGCGGCCTTGACGGTGACGGCCGTGCCGGGTGCGGTGAACGAGCCGTCCGCGCCGATCGCCAGGTCGGGCGGGGTGACCGGCGTCCAGCCGACGAAGGAGTAGCCGGCGTCGGGGGTGGCGGTGAGCCGGTCCGGGGTGCCGGCGGCCGGGGCCTGGACGGCGGCCGTGCCGGTGCCGTGGCCGTCGCCGGTCACCGTCACCGGGAAGTGGGTGGCCGGGTCGGTGGCCGCGAAGTCGGCGGCGACCTGGTCGGCGGTGATCGCCTGGTTGTAGAAGGTGAAGTCGTCGACCAGCGCGTCGTCGGTGGCGCTGTACGCCCCGGTGCCGTCCTGCCCGATCCGGATCGGGCTGCCGGAGTTGAAGTTCGCGGCGGTGGTGCCGGAGTCGGTCGCGGTGGTCGAGAACAGCACGCCGTCCACGTAGTACGCGTAGGTGTGCGCCGTCGCGTCCTGCACCACCGCGAGGTGGTGCCAGCCGCCCCGGATGGTCGCGGTGCGGGTGGTGCTGTAGGTCTTGGTGCCGCCGACGCCGTAGCAGGAGCGCTGCTGGTAGGTGCCGCTGACGTGGTAGAAGGTGAAGCCGGGGTTGGCGCAGGAGGCGAAGTTCTGGTTGGCCACCAGCGGGGCGTCGGCGGTGGCCGTGTTGTCGTACCACCAGGTCTCGAAGGCGAAGCTGCCCGAGCCGTCGGTCTGGCCGGCCACCCGCGGCAGCGTCACGAAGTTCTTGCCGCCGCTGATGTGCAGCGCCCGGCCCGAGACGCCCGCGGCGTACGCCGGGGTGCCCGACCAGGTGCCGTGGTTGCCGCGCGGGGAGCTGTCGGTGACGGTGTTTCCGGAGTCGTCGTCGAAGGTGTACGAGACCACCGGCTGGACGGCGTCGCGCGGGTCGTACGTCGGGTCCGCGGCGGCCGGGGCGGCCAGCCCGAGGACCAGGCTGCCCAGGCTCAGCGTGGTCGAGAGGCACGCCGCGGTGAGGCGGCGCGAGGGGATGCGCATGCGAGGAGCTCCAGGTCTCAGGGGCTGATCAGGCCGAGGTGCGGGCGACCCGCCCGGCGTACCGGTGCTTCCACCCGGTGCCGGTGTCGGCGGTCAGGACGACGTCGTAGTAGCCGTCCGCGGTGGGCCAGTCGACGGTCTGGGTGGCGCCCGGCGCGACCCACAGGTTCTGCACCCCGCCGACGTGGTCGTTCGCGGTCAGGGTGTAACGCACCTGCTGCAGGCCGTCGTTGTGCAGGGTGAAGGCGACGGTCGGGGCGGTGCCGGTGACCAGGTCCACGTCGACCCGGGGCACCCCGGCGTTGTTCTGGCCGGCCGGCAGCACGGTGCCGGCGTGCGAGCGCACGAAGCCGTCCGGGCCGTAGACCGAGAAGGCGTAGCGGCCCTGGTAGGCGGCGGCGTCCCAGGTGTGGTCGCGCCCGGCGGTCGCGGTGACCGTGTACGGGGTGTTGCCGAACGCCTTGTACTTGTCCGGGAAGACCTGCAGGCTGACGGCCTTTCCGGCCGGCCCGCCGGCCAGGCTCAGGTGCGCGGTGACCTTGCCGGTGGCGCGGTTCTCGCTGAACGTGCCGTGCGGGTGGAACGGGAGCGGACGCGGGCGCAGCGCCGGGTAGTCGGTCCACTTGTCCTCGGAGGGCACCTGATTGGCGATGGTGCCGCCGGCCCGGGCGATCGCCACCAGCGCCGCCGTGTCGGGCAGCGAGGGGACGCCGAGCACCGGGCGGGTGAAGTCGATCGCGCTGGTCAGGTCGCCGCTGACGGCCCGTCGCCAAGGCGTGATGGTGGTGCTCAGCGCCGGGGTGCCCAGCGAGGCGGTCCACACCTCCAGGAAGCGGATCACCGACGTGTGGTCGAACACCTCGGAGTTGACCCAGCCGCCCCGGGTCCACGGCGAGACCAGGGTCATCGGGACCCGGGCGCCGTAGCCGATCGGGGTGCTGCCGGAGAACTCGCCCGCCGTGCCGGCCTCCGGGGCCGGCGGCAGCACGTGGTCGAAGTAGCCGTCGTTCTCGTCGAAGTTGAGGATCAGCAGGGTGTGGTTCCAGATGTCCGGGTTGCTCTGCAGCGCCTTGATCACCCGGTTCGTGTAGTGCGCCCCGTGCTCGGGGTTGGCCGAGGGGTGCTCCGACCACTCGTACGGCGCGACGATCCAGGACACCTGCGGCAGCGGGTGCTCGGCGCCGGGCGCGCAGGCCTTGATGAACTCGCCCAGCACGCCGTCGAGGTTGGTGTCGCTGTCGTCGTTGGGCAGGCCGTCCGGCGCGTACGGGAAGGAGTTGGCCCGCCAGACCACACCGGTGCCGGGGGCGGTCTTCACCGGGTCGGCGAGGTTGGCCGCGCTGGGGGTGAAGGTGGCGAAGCCGCGGATCGGGTTGTCCTCGTAGTCGCCGCGCCAGCCGTCGCCGTTGTTGTTGTCGACGTAGACCCGCCAGGAGACGCCGGCCGCCTGCAGCGCCTCGGGGTAGGTCTGCCAGGCCCGGTTGCCGGAGGTCTCGCCGCCGTTGGAGGTGACGCCGTTGGAGGTGCCGGTCCACAGGTAGAGGCGGTTGGGCGTGGTCGGGCCCATCACCGAGCAGTGGTAGTTGTCGCAGAGGGTGTAGGTGCTGGCCAGCGACCACTGCCACGGGATCTCCTCGCCCGTGAGGTAGTTCATGGTCGCGCTGCCCTTGGCGGGGATCCAGTTGTTGTACCGGCCGGCGTTCCAGGCGCCGGTGCCGGTGCCGTAGTCGTGCGCCAGGCCGGTGGTGGTCTGCGCCACCGTGGTGACGTGCTTCGGCTTGACCACGGACGAGCCGCTGGGCTGCGAGAAGACGTCGGTGCCGTTCGGGAACCGCAGCCCCTGCTTGTCGTTGAAGCCGCGCACGCCCGGCATCGCACCGTAGTAGTGGTCGAAGGACCGGTTCTCCTGCATCAGGATCACCACGTGCTTGAGGTCGGCGATCGTGCCGGTGAAGCCGTCGGGCAGCGCGTAGGCGACCGTCCCGGCCGCGGCGCCGTCGGTCGGCCAGGCGGACGCGGCGCCCGCGGCCAGCGCGGAGCCGCCGCCGAGCAGGCCCATCGCCTTGAGCATGCCGCGCCGGGAGAGGCCCGAGCGCAGCACCGACTGGGGGACCACCACCTGCTGCGCGGCCTTGTCGGACGGGGAGAGTCGGGGGTCGGTCGTCATCTGTCACTCCTGGTGAGCCGAACTGCCCGTATGAGGGCGATTCAGATCAGAAGCGCTCACGATGAATCAGCAGTGAACGCGGTGCGACACCTCACCGTTTCGACGGCCCGACCGGCGGACTCGGTCGCCGACTGCGCACACTGGGCCGGTCCTGGGCGGTCAGTGCGGCGGATCCAGCAGGGTGCGGTTCACGTCGCCCGGCCGCACGTCGAAGGCGACCACCTCCGGCAGGTACCGGTCCACCGCCAGCTCGGCCACCCGCCCGGCCGCGGTCTCACCGGTCCGGCTCACCTGCAGCAGCGGGCTGGAGCGCCGGACCCCCAACAGCCGGACGTCCTCGCTGGAGGCCGCGACCGCCTCGATCCGGTGCCCGCCGAGCGCGATCCTGACCCCGGCGTCGGCCAGCCCGTCGAAGACCGACGGCACGTCGTCGGGCAGCCGGTCCACCACCGGCTCCACCCACGGCGCCCAGGTCGAGCGCTCGATCATCACCGGCCGGCCGTTCAGCGTGCGCACCCGCACGAACCGCAGCACCGGGTCGCCCAGACCGATCCCGAACCGCCGCGCCTCCACGGCGTTCGCCCCGCTGCGCTCGCGCCGCACCACCTGCCCGCCGAAGTCCAGCCCGTGCCCGGCCGCCCACCCCGAGAACGGGCGCAGCTCGCCGACCGTCTGGGCCCGGAAGTCGGCCTGCACGTACCAGCCGGAGTTGGGCCGCGACACCACCAGCCCGCGCCGGGCCAGCGCCGCCAGCGCCGTCCGCACCCGCGCCCGGGTCGTCCCGTACTCCCGGGCCAGGGCCTGCTCACCCGGCAGGCGCCCCCCGACGGGCCACTCGGCCCGCCCGATCCGTCCTTCGAGGTCCGCCGCGACGGCCCCCGCCGCTCGCGTCGTTGCTGGGACGGCGTCCGCCGCCGAGTTCTGCCGCACGCCTACGGTCTACCACTTTCCGCGGTCCGGTCGCCGGGCAGCGCCTTCGTCAGTCGCGGTCGGCGGCGAAGGGCCCGTGGTCGACAAAGCGGCGCAGGTGGCGGGCGAAGTCCTGGGCCTCGGGAGCGGGCCAAGAGGCGAGCGAGTCCTCGATGGCGGCCGCCAGGCGCCGGCGGGTGGCGGCGATGACGGTGCGGCCGTCGTCGGTGAGGCAGAGCAGGGTGGAGCGGCCGTCGGCCGGGTCGGGCTCGCGGCTGAGCAGGCCGGCCTGTTCGAGGCGGTCGGCGCGGCGGGTCACGGTGGTGCGGTCCAGGTCGACCTCCCGGCCGAGGTCGGCAGCGTTGCAGGGGCCGGTGCGGGCCAGGCCGCTGAGGACCGGGTAGGTGAGCTCGTCGACCGCCTCGCCCAGGCCCTCGGTCAGGTGGGTGTAGAGGCGGTCGCGGGTGCTGCGCCGGAGGAGCAGTCCGAGGGCGTCGGCGATGTCGTGGCCGGTCGAGTTCTTCACCCCTGCAGATTAGCGTGCGCGGCGCACGCTTTTCCTGCTACGGTCGAAAGCGTGCTTGAGGCACGCATATCCCGGTCCACGGCGGGACACTCCCGCACGCCATCGAAGGAATCCCCATGAACCGCACCGACGTCCGCGCCGCCCTCACCGACCTCCTCCTCACCCCGGGACTCGACCTGGACGAGGCCGCGGACCGCCACTTCGCCCCCGACTACCGCCAGCGCACCGACGGCGACTGGGCCGACCGCACCGAGTTCCTCGCCCACATCGCCCACCTGCGCGAGGTCGTGGCCGGCGGCTCGGTCCAGGTGCACGACGAGGTCGTGGAAGGCGACCGCTACGCCGACCGCCACACCATGGAGGTGGTCAAGACCGACGGCTCCACGGTCCGCATGGAGGTCTACCTGTTCGGCGAGTTCGCCCCTGACGGCCGCTTCCGCCGCATCGAGGAGACCACCCTCATGCTCGAGGGCGCCGAGGCCGACCGCGGACTCGGCAGCGCCCGCTGATCCCGCGTCACCTCGCGGCCTGCCGATCCCGCGTCACCTCACGGCCCGGGCCCCGCGAAGGCCCCGGGCCTCAGCCACCGCCGGTTTCGCGCAGACGGCGGGCCAGGTAGGCGCGTTCGGGGTCGGAGGCGGCCAGCGCCAGGGCCTCGCGGTAGGCGGCGGCGGCCTCGGCGTCGCGGCCGAGCCGGCGCAGCAGGTCGGCGCGGGTGGCGGGGAGCAGGTGGTAGCCGGCGAGCGCGCCGGAGGACTCCAGGGCGGCGATCAACCGCAGTCCCACGGCCGGCCCTTCGGTCATCGCCCGGGCCACGGCGAGGTTGAGCTCGACCACGGGGGAGGGGGCCTCCGAGAGCAGCCGCTCGTACAGTCGGGCGATCCGGGGCCAGTCGGTGTCCGCGGCGGTCGGCGCCGCGGCATGGCAGGCGGCGATGGCCGCCTGGAGCCGGTAGAAGCCGTGCCGGCGCAGCGGACCCAGGACGGCCAACCCCTCGGCGACGGTGGCGGCGTTCCACCGGGTGCGGTCCTGCTCCTCCAGCGGGACGAGGGCTCCGGCGGCGTTCACCCGGCCCGCGCGGCGGGCGTCGTGCAGCAGCATCAGGGCGAGCAGGCCGCGGGCCTCGGGTTCGTCCGGCATCAGCTCGACCAGCAGCCGGGCGAGCCGGATCGCCTCCGCGCACAGGCCGGTGCGGATCATGTCGGTGCCCTCGGTGGCGCTGTAGCCCTCGTTGAACAGCAGGTAGAGCACCGCCAGCACGCCCGCCGTCCGCTCAGGCAGCAGCGGCGCGGGCGGAACCCGGTAGGGGATGCGGGCGTCGCGGATCTTGGCCTTGGCGCGGACCAGCCGTTTGGCCATCGCCTGGTCGCCGACCAGGAACGCGCGCGCGATCTCCGCGGTGGTGAGACCGGTGAGGGTACGCAGGGTGAGCGCGACCCGGGCGTCCAGCGGCAGCGAGGGGTGGCAGCAGGTGAAGATCAGCCGCAGCCGGTCGTCGCGGATCCCGCTGTCGTCGCGCGGGCCCGGCGGGCCGTCGTCAGCGGTCACCGCGAGCTGCCGGAGTTTGGCGGCCTCCGTGCGGGCCCGGCGCAGCCGGTCCATGGCGCGGTTGCGGGCGGTGGTGGTCAACCAGGCGCCCGGCTTGGCGGGGACGCCGTCGCGCGGCCACCGGTCCAGTGCCCGCGCGAAGGCGTCCTGGGCGCACTCCTCCGCGAGGTCCCAGTCGCCGGTCACCCGGATCAGGGTGGCGACGATCCGGCCCCACTCGGCGCGGAAGGCCGCCGCGACGGCGTCGGCGGCATCCTCGGCTACCGCTCCCAGATCGGCCTCACCTCGATCGTCCCGTGGCGCGCTCCGGGAATCCGGGACGCCACCTCGATCGCCTCGTCGAGATCCCGGCAGTCGACCAGGTAGTACCCGCCGACCTGCTCCTTTGTCTCGGCGAACGGACCGTCGGCAACCAGGACCTCGTCCTGGCGCACCCGGACGGTCGTGGCATCGGCGGTCGGCCGCAGCCGCTCGCCGCCCAGCAGGACGCCCCGGCGTCCCATCTCCTCGCCGAAGGCCGTGTAGCCGGCCAGCATGGCCGCCCCCTCCTCGGGGCCGATCGCGCCGATCGCGTTCTCGTCGGTACAGATCATCAGCAGATAGCGCATCAGAACCTCCTCGGTCCGGTCGGACACAGGTACGACGAACGGGATGCGCCCCGATGGACCGCGGTACCCGTCCATCGTCCGCCGTCCATCGGCCGGGTGCCCGTTCGTCGTAGCAGTGGACGGCTGGACGGCCGGCGGGAGGAGTGAGAACGATGGCGACCGACATCCCTACCCGGCGGGCCTGGACACTCGTACTGGCCTCGCTCGGAGTGTTCATGACCGCGCTCGACACCCTGGTGGTGACCACCGCGCTACCGGTGCTCAGAGTGTCCCTGCACGGCAGCCTCACCGACCTGGAGTGGACGGTGAACGCCTACAACCTGTGCTTCGCCTGCCTGCTGCTGACCGGCGCGGCCCTCGGCGACCGCTTCGGGCGGCGCCGGATGTACTGCGTCGGGCTCGGGGTCTTCACGGCCGCCTCGGCCGCCGCCGCCCTGTCGCCGACGGTCGGCGCGCTGATCGCCGCCCGCGCGGTGCAGGGCGCCGGCGCGGCACTGGTGATGCCGCTGACCCTGACGCTGATCAGTGAGGCGTTCCCGCGAGCGCAGCGCGGGACGGCGATCGGCCTGTGGGGCGGCATCGCCGGGCTGGCCGTGGCGGCCGGACCGGTGGTCGGCGGCGCCGTGGTCCAGGGCATCAGCTGGCACTGGATCTTCTGGCTCAACGTCCCGATCGGCGTGGCGCTGATCCCGCTGGCGGCGACCCGGCTGACCGAGAGCTTCGGCCCGCGGCCGCGACTGGACCTGCTCGGACTGCTGCTGGCGGGCGCGGGGCTGCTCGGCTTGACCTGGGGCCTGGTGCGGGCCAACACGGCCGGCTGGACGAGTGCCGAGGTACTCGGCTCGCTGCTCGCCGGGGCGCTGCTGGTGGCGGTCTTCCTCTGGTGGGAGGGGCGGAGTCCGCATCCGATGCTGCCGCTCTCGCTGTTCCGCCGGCGCAGCTTCGCCGCGGCGAACGGGGTGAGCTTCTTCCTGTACGCGGGACTGTTCGGTGCGCTGTTCCTGATGTCGCAGTTCTTCCAGTCCGCCCAGGGCCTCACCCCGCTCCAGGCGGGTGTCCGGCTGCTGGCGTGGACGGCTGCGCCGGTGGTGGTCGCGCCGTTCGCCGGCCGGCTCGCCGACCGGTACGGCAACCGGCCGTTCATCGTGACGGGCCTGCTGATGCAGACGATCGGCCTCGCCTGGGTGGCGGCGACCGCCTCGCCCGACCTCGGCTTCGCCGCACTCGCGGCGGCGCTCACCGTCGCGGGCGTCGGCACCTCGCTGGTGTTCCCGACCGTGGCGAACGAGGTGATGGGCTCGGTACCCGAGGAGGAGACCGGCACGGCGGCCGGAACCAACAGCGCGCTGCGCGAGCTCGGCGGAGTCTTCGGCGTGGCCCTGCTCGCCTCGGTCTTCGCCCGCCCCGGCACGTTCACCTCGCCGACCGCCTTCGTCGACGGCTTCACCGCCGCACTGTGGGTCGGCGCCGCGCTCTCCGCCGCGGGCGTCCTGATCGGCCTGTTCACCGCCCGTCGGCCGGCCCCGCCTGCGCCGCCGTCCGAAGCCCCCGGCACGGCCGAGGTACCCGAACCGGCCCGCGGGCGGAAGCTCTGACCACCGTCAGGGCGCCGGTGCTCAGCGGGTGGCCGCGAGGGCGTCCAGCGTGCGGGTGAGCGAGGTGCCCAGGCCCCAGCGGGTGGAGAGCGACTCCAGGGTCATCGGGTCGATCGGCTCGCTCGGCAGGGCCGGGTCGAAGTCGGGCAGCGGCACGTCCCGGGCGACCCGGACCACGGTGGGCGCGACGTCCAGGTACGCGGCGCCGTCCAGCAGGTTCTTGCGGCGGGCCGGGGTGATCCGCGACGCCGGGTCGAGCGCCGCGGCCCGCACCCCGGCCAGGTCGCCGTAGGTCTGCAGCAACTGGGCCGCGGTCTTCTCGCCGATCCCCTTCACCCCCGGCAGGCCGTCGCTCGCGTCGCCGCGCAGCGCCGCGAGATCGGCGTACGAGGCGGCGCCGACGCCGTACTTCTCCTCGATGTACGCGTTGTCGACGACCTGCGGGTGGCCGACGCCCTTCACCGGGTACAGCACCGTGACCGCCCGGTCGTCGTCGACCAGCTGGAAGAGGTCCCGGTCGCCGGTGACGATCTGCACCGGACCGGCGGCCCCGGTCGCCAGGGTGCCGATCACGTCGTCCGCCTCGTACCCGGCGACGCCGACCCGGGCGATGCCGATCGCGTCCAGCACCGCCTCGATCACCGGCACCTGCGGGCCGAGCGTGTCGGGGATCTCCTCCTCGCCCTCGGCCGCCGCCTCGGCGACGCGGTGCGTCTTGTACGAGGGGATCAGGTCGACCCGCCACTGCGGGCGCCAGTCGGCGTCCATGCAGGCGACCAGCCGGTCGGGCCGGTGGTCCTGGACCAGCCGGGTGATGAAGTCCAGCAGGCCGCGGACGGCGTTCACCGGCACGCCGTCGGGGGACTTCATCGACTCCGGGACGCCGAAGTAGGCGCGGAAGTACAGGCTGGCGGTGTCGAGCAGCATCAGGCGCGGGGCGGGTGCGGTCACCCTCCCGATGATGCCCTACCGCGCCGACAGCCCGGTGCAGCGCCTCCCCGACGGACCGTCAACAACGGTCGCCGGCGCGCTCAGTGCGGGTGCGGCCCGGCCCGGTGCACCGGGCCGTGGGAGTCCGCGCAGTGCTCGCGGTCGTCGTCGCCCGGGCCGGAGATCTGCAGCAGCCCGTCCGCCTCGTCCTCGCCGACGTGGTCGACCTGGAGCGTGCTGTGGCTGATCCGGTAGTCCTCGCGCAGCTGCCGCTGCAGCTCCCGCCGCACCGCGTGGCAGTCGCCGCCCGGGGTGACCAGGATGTGCGCGGAGAGCGCCGGCTGCCCGGAGGTGATCTCCCAGATGTGCAGGTCGTGGATCTCCTCCACCTGCGACGCGGCGACCAGCCGGTCAGCCACCTGGTCCGGGTCGATGCCGGCCGGCGCGGCCTCCAGGAAGATCCGCCCCGACTCCCGGACCAGCCCGATCCCGGCCCGCAGCATCAGCGCCACCACCACCAGCGAGGCGATCGCGTCCGCCCGCACGAACCCGGTGAACAGCACCACCGCACCCGCCACCGCCGTCGCGATGAAGGCGTACAGGTCGGTCAGGACGTGCTGGAACGCGCCCTCCACGTTCAGCGAGGAACGGTTCGCCTTCGACAGGCACCAGGTCGCGGCGAGGTTCACCACCACGCCCACCAGCGCCGTCACCAGCACCAGCCCACCCTCCACCGCCGGCGGCGAGATCAGCCGGGTGACCGCCTCGTAGCCCAGCCACGCCGACAGCACCAGCAGCGTCACGCCGTTCGCCTGCGCGGACAGGATCTCCGCCCGCTTCAACCCGTACGTGAAACCGCCGCGCGCCGGACGGGCCGCCAACCGCATCGCCACCAGCGCCAGCGCGATCGACGCGGCATCGGTGAGCATGTGCGCCGCGTCCGAGATCAGCGCCAGCGAACTCGCCGCGAAACCGACCACCACCTCGCCCGCCATGAACACCACGAGCAGCAGCAGCGCACTCCACAGCCAGCGCCGGTCCGCGTCCGCCGACACCGCGTGGCCGTGCCCGGCGTGACCGCCCCCACCGTGGTCGTGGTCGTGGCGCTGCTCGTGATCGTGGCTGTGGGCGTGGCCGGCCATCGAGGTCCTCCGCTCTGGTGTCCGCACCCGAAGTGAACCCCAACTCGGATGAAGATCCAAAGGCTGCACTGGTGACCGTTGTCGTTCCCGTTGCGGACACCCGCCTGCGGTAGGGTCTGCGCCGCATCCGCCCAGCTGAACCGGGCGGACGAGGTCGGAACGGAGGAGCGGACGTGTCGGAGAAGGTCCCGCTGACGGTGATCGCCAAGGAATGGGGCCGGATCGGCATCACCGGCTTCGGCGGCCCGCCCGCGCACATCCTGCTGCTGCGCCGGCTCTGCGTGGAACGGTGCGGCTGGCTCGCCGCCGCCGAGTTCGAGGACGGCATCGCCGCCACCAACCTGCTGCCCGGACCCGCCTCCACCCAGCTGGCGATCTTCACCGCCTGGCGGCTGCGCGGCGCGGCCGGCGCGCTGATCGGCGGCGCCGCGTTCATCGTCCCCGGCCTGGTGCTGATCCTGGCGCTCTCCGCACTCTTCCTGGCCGGCAGCCCGCCGCACTGGGTGCTCGGCGCCGCGGCCGGCGCCGGCGCGGCCGTCCCCGCCGTCGCCGTGCAGGCCGCCACCGCGCTGATCCCCGCCAGCCTGCAACGCTCCGGCCCCGGCCCCGGCGCCGCGCGGCTGCGGTGGGGCGGCTACCTGCTGCTCGGCGCGCTCGCCGCGATCCTCACCGGCCCCTGGCTGGTGCTGGTCCTGATCGCCACCGGCGCCGCGGAGATCGCCTTCCGGCGAACCAGCCGAACGAAGGACCCACTGCTGCGCCGACCGGCCGAGCAGCCCGACCACGGCGGTGACACCCCGTCAGGCCCGCGCCGCTTCCTCCCGCTGCTGATCCCCGGGGTCGCCGCCACCGGCGGACTCGGCGCCCTCGCCTGGGTCGCCCTCAAGGTCGGCGCGCTCTCCTACGGCGGCGGCTTCGTGATCATCCCGCTGATGCAACAGGACGCCGTACACCGCTACCACTGGATGACCGACGGCCAGTTCCTGAACGCCGTCGCCCTCGGCCAGATCACCCCCGGACCGGTCGTGCAGACCGTCTCCGTGGTCGGCTACGCGGCCGCGGGCCTCCTCGGCGGACTGCTCGCCGCAGCAGTGGCCTTCGCCCCCTCCTTCCTCTTCGTCCTGTTCGGCGCCGCCCACTTCGACCGCCTACGCGCCAACACCGCCGTCCAGAACTTCCTCACCGGCGCCGGCCCCGCAGTCATCGGCGCCATCGCCGGCTCCGCCCTCCCCCTGGCCCTCGCCCTCGCCCGCCCCTGGCAGTACGCCATCCTCACCCTCGCCGCCCTCTGGCTCCTAGCCCTCCGCCGCAACGTCGTCCCCTGCCTCCTGGCCGCCGCCGCCCTGGGCACCACCGCAGCCCTGACAGGTCTCCCGCTCCCGTAGCGCGAAAGCGCGAAGCGTGAAACCAGGGGCGGGCGCGGGCCCGCCGTGGCGGGTGGCCGTCAGGCCCTGGCGGTGGCCAGCGTCTCGGTGGAGGCGCCCGCCGCCAGGCGGGTGGCGGTGACGAGGGCGCGGGCGACGCGGAGGTCCTCGCCCTGTTCGGGGTGCCACTGGACGCCCAGGGTGAAGCCCGCGCCCTCGACGGCCTCGATGGTGCCGTCCTCCGCGTGGGCGGAGACCGTCAGGCCCTCGCCGAGCCGGGCCACCGCCTGGTGGTGGAAGGTCGGAACCACGAGCGAGGCCTCCGGCAGGAGGTCGGCGAGCAGGGTCCCGGGGACCGGTCGGACGGTGTGGCGGCCGTACTCGTTGGGCGCGCCCTCGTGGCTGCGGTCGCCGACCACGTCCGGCAGGTGCTGGACCAAGGAGCCGCCGCAGACCACGTTCAGCAGCTGCATGCCGCGGCAGATGCCGAGCAGCGGAAGGTCCGCGGCGAGCGCGGCCCGGATCAGCGCGGCCTCCCACAGGTCGCGCTCGGCCGCGGTGGCCCGGGTCTCCGCGTGGGCGCGCTCGCCGTACAGCGCGGGGGAGACGTCCTCGCCGCCCGCGATCACCAGCCCGTCCAGCCGCGACACGGCGGCGGCCGCGTACTCGGGGGCGTCCGGCGGCAGCATCACGGCGAGGCCGCCGGCCGCCCGGACCATCGCGGGGTAGCGCTCGGGCAGCAGGACCGAGCGTTGACTGTCCCAGCGTCCCCAGGCCGCGTCGTTGAGGTAGCTGCTGATGCCGATCACCGGGCGAGAGGTCATGGCGCGCATTCTGCCGTGCCGTCGCACGCCCCGCTGCGCGTCCCGCCGACCCCGTGCGCCCCTCCCGAAGCGAACCGCCCCGCTGCGCGCCCCCGGGGCGTCCCCGTCCGGGCCGTTCCGGGCCGTCCGCACGCGGTTCACGTGATTCTCACCGGAATCTCATCGCCGGAGCCCGATTTCGGCCCCGCGCTGATTTCCCGCTTATCCGGAGCCGCCTAGGGTCTTCGGTGTGAGTGAGCAGCAGATTCCGGCCGGGTGGTACCCGGACCCCACCGACACCGTGTCCGTCCCCCGCCCCGAGCGGTGGTGGGACGGCAAGGGCTGGACGGCCGAAACCCGGGCCGCCTCCGCCCCGCCCGCGGCCGCCCTCCCCGGCGAGCCGACCGACGCCCCGCCCGCCGGGCCGACGCCCGGCGCCGAGGACACCGCGGTCCTCGAGGGCACCGTGCTGGACGCCGACGGCCACAGCGTCCGCTACCCCGAGTACCCGTCGATCGCCGACCAGGCGCCGGCCAAGCCGAAGCGGCGGCCGTCCAAGCCGGTGCTGATCGCCGCCACCGTCGCGGCGCTGCTCGGCCTGGCCGTCGGCTCCGGCGTCACCTACCTGGCGATGGACGGCAAGGACTCCGCGCCCGTCGCCCAGCGCCAGGGCGGCCAGCGCTTCGGCTACGGCAATCCCGGCGACGGCTTCCCCGGCTTCGGCGGCGGCCAGAACGGCCAAGGCAACGGGAACGGCCAGGGCAACGGGAACGGCCAGGGCAACGGCGGCCAGAACGGGCAGGGCAACGGGAACGGTCAAGGCAACGGCAAGGGCGGTCGCAGCGCCGACCAGGCCGTGGACCCCGTGAACGGCATCAGCCTGCCGATCCCGTCCGGCTGGGAGGGCGGTACCGCCCCCGACGGCACCGCCTCGATCAGCGTCGGCTCCTACACGTGCGTCGACGGCAGCGCCAACTGCTCGCTCGGCGGCGCCAACACGGTCCAGCTCAAAGGGACGGACGCCAAGCAGGCCGCGCAGGACGACATCGCCGCCGCGGCGAAGGGCTCCTACCCCGACCTGACGGGGCACAAGGAGCTGAAGAACGAGGCGGTCACCGTCGCCGGGCGCTCCGGCTACCTGGTGCGCTGGCAGGTCGACGTCTCCAAGGGCAACGCGGGCTACGTCGAGACGGTGGTCTTCCCGACCGCCGACGGCAAGGCGCTGACGGCCGTGCACCTCGGCTTCGACATCGCCGACAAGGCCCCGGGGCTGGACCAGATGGACAGCATCGTCAAGGGCGTCGCCGCCTGGAACGGCGGCCCGCTCGGCAACGGCTCCGGCGGCACCCGCACCTGACGGCTCGTCACCACCAACTGGCACTGCGTCACCCACAACTGACGCCGCGTCACCCGGCCCTCCGGGCGCCCGCTCACCTGCCACCGCACGGCCCGTCCCACCTCCCCGGGGCGGGCCGCGCGGCGTCCCTCCCCGGGGCCGTGCCGGGCCTCAGCGTCGCTCCTCCACCGCCTGTCCGGGGGCGACCAGGCCGCTCTCGTAGGCCAGCACGACGGCCTGGACGCGGTCGCGCAGGCCGAGTTTGCCGAGGATGCGGGCCACGTGGGTCTTGACGGTGGCCTCGGACAGGGTGAGGTGGGCGGCGAGTTCGGCGTTGCTCATGCCGCGGGCGACGAGTTCGAGGACCTCGCGTTCGCGGGCGGTGAGGGTGCCGAGCGCACTGTGCCGGCCTGCCCACTCGGGGGCCGACGCCGCGGCCGGGTCGGCGCGCCGGGCGAAGCGGGCGACCAGGCGCCGGGTGATGGTGGGCGCCAGCAGTGCGTCGCCGTCGCGCACCATGCGGACGGCGGAGACCAGGTGTTCGGGGGTGACGTCCTTGAGCAGGAAGCCGCTCGCTCCGGCGCTGAGCGCCGCGTAGACGTACTGGTCGAGGTCGAAGGTGGTCAGGATGATGATCCGCGGCGTGTGATCGCCGCCCGCGGCGAGGATCCGGCGGGTGGCCTCCAGGCCGTCCATCTCGGGCATCCGGATGTCCATCAGCACCACGTCCGGCAGGGTCCGCCGCACCGCCTGGACGGCCGCCGCGCCGGTGTCGGCCTCGGCGGCGACCTCGATGCCCTCGGCGGACAGGATCATCCTGAAGCCGGCGCGCACCAGGGCCTGGTCGTCGGCGATCACGACACGCAGTGGGGTGTTCACGAGGTCTCCATGCTGTCCGACGGGGCCTTCATGCTGTCCAACGAGGTCTCCATGCCGTCCGACGGGGCCTTCATGCTGTCCAACGAGGTCTCCATGCCGTCCGACGAGGCCTTCATGCTGCCCAACGGGTCCGACGGGGTCTCCACCATGTCGTCCAGCGGGATCGAGGCCTTGACGCGGTAGCCGCCGGTGAGGCGGGGCCCGGCGTGGAAGGTGCCGCCGTGGACGGCGACGCGCTCGCGCAGGCCGACCAGGCCCCGGCCGCCGCCGGTGGCCGCGGCCGGCCCGGGGCGGCCCTCGGTGTGGGCGACGTCCACCCGCAACTCCCGCGCCCCGTGGTCGACCCGGATCTCGGCCCGCGCGCCGACGGCGTGCTTGACCATGTTGGTCAGCGCCTCCTGGACCAGCCGGTACGACGTCAACTCCACGCCCGGGGGCAGCGGTCGGCGCTCGCCGGTGACCTCCAGCGCGACGTCGATCCCGGCGGCCCGCATCCGGCCGACCAGTGCGTCGAGCCCGTCCAGGCCCGGCTGCGGGGCGAGTTCGGCCTGCGTGGCGGGGTCCCGCTCGGGGCTGTCCATGGTCAGCAGGCCCATCACGTTGCGCATGTCGGTCATCGCGGCGCGGCCGCCCGCCTCGATGGCGAGCAGGGCCTCCTTCGCCGCAGCCGGGTCCCGCTCGACGACCATCCGGGCGGCGCCGGCCTGAATCACCATCACGCTGACGTTGTGGGTCACCACGTCGTGCAACTCCCGGGCGATCCGGGCCCGTTCGTGCTCGACGGCCTGCCGCAGCGCCTCGATCCGGTCCCGTTCCAGGGCGCGCAGCCGGGCCCGGCCCCGCTCGGTGCGGGCGGCCCACAGGCGGTGCCCCCAGGCCGCCGCCGCCACCGGGCAGAGCAGCAGCGCGCCCGTCACCCAGTTCGGGAAGTGCGGCAGCTTCGCCCGGTCGACGAGCACGAGCAGCACGGCGCTCGCGACCGGGGCGGCGAGCAGCGCACCCCGGCGGTAGGCGCTGTGGGCCAGGGCGCTGTAGAGCGAGACCACGGTGACCAGTGCGGCGACGAACAGCACGTCCGGGTAGGCGTGGCGGGCCAACAGGGCGACGCACAGTACGAGTTGGGCGGCCAGCGCGGCCAGTGGCGCGCGCCGCCGCCAGGCCGGCGGGAGGGCCGCGGCGGCCGCCAGCACCGGCAGGTCCCAGGGCGCGGTAGGGACGTTGGGCGGATCGACGGCGTACCGCAGCCCGACCAGCGCGAAGCCTCCCGCCAGCGCGGCGTCCAGCAGCAGCAACCGCCGCCGCACCGGTACCGGAGCGTCGGGTCCGGCCGCCCACGCGCGCAGCCGCGCGCCCGACCCGCGCCACGGCGCGGCGCTCCCCGTGCTCCCCACCCGCTGCCACTCCCGACTACATCTCGAGGATGACCTCGCAGGCCGTCATCCGTACGCGGTACCGCACTTGCCTCCTGCGGCCGACGAGGCCGACCGCCCCCCGACCCTAGCGTGGCGGGCGTCGGAAGAGGATGCGAGGAGGACGCGATGACGACCGAACCCGTGATCGAGATCAGTGGAGTGACCCGGACCTTCGTGGACGGGCCGGCCGCCCTGCGCGAGGTCTCCCTGACCGTGGCCACGGGGGAGGCGCTGGCGATCCTCGGCCCGTCGGGCAGCGGCAAGTCGACCCTGCTGAACCTGATCGCCGGGCTGGACCGGCCGGACGCGGGGACCGTCACGGTCGCCGGCACCCGGGTGGACACCCTGAACGAGGCCGGGGCGGCGCGCTACCGGCGGAGCACGATCGGCATGGTCTTCCAGTTCTTCAACCTGCTCGACGACCTGACGGTGCTCGACAACGTCGTGCTGCCCGCCGAGTTGACGGGCACCGGGCGCGGCGAGGCCCGCCGGCGGGCGCTCGGCCTGCTGGAGACGCTGGGCGTCGCCCGGCACGCGCGCGCCCACCCGGGCCGACTGTCCGGCGGTGAGCGCCAACGGGTGGCGGTGGCACGGGCATTGATGAACCGTCCGGCGCTGCTGCTGGCCGACGAGCCGACCGGGGCGCTGGACTCCGCGTCCGGCGAGGAGGTCAAGGCGCTGCTGCGCGAGCTGCACGAGGACGGGCAGACCCTGGTGATGGTCACCCACGACCTGACGCTCGCCGAGTCCTGCGCCACCCGCACGGTGCGCCTGGTGGACGGCCGGATCGCCGCCGACACCCGCCGCGCCGCCGCTGCCGCGACGGCGGTGGCCCGATGAGCGCCCTCGGCACCGTGCTGCGCGCGGGCGTGCGCCGCCGCCGCGTGCAGACCGCCGTCACCGGACTGGCCGCGATGATGGCGGTGACCGCCTCGGTGCTCGGCGGCTCCCTGCTGGTGGCCTCCGACGCGCCGTTCGACCACGCCTTCGCCCGGCAGCACGGACCGCACCTGACCGTGCAGTTGGACGCGGCGAAGGCCACCGCCGAGCAGGTCGGCGCGAGCGCGCACGCCGCGGGCGTCACGGTCGCGGCCGGCCCGTTCAGGACGGTGTCCACCAACCCGAGCGGGGTGCCCGGGCAGGCCCTGCCCGCCGGGATGTCACTGCCCCCGATGGCCCTGGTCGGCCGGGACGCGCCGGGCGGGCCGGTCGACCAGGTGACTCTGACGGAGGGTCACTGGGTGTCGGGCCCCGGGCAGATCGTGGTCTCGGCCGACTACTCAGGCCCGCAGCTCGCGGTCGGCGGGGCGATCGCCTTCCCCACCGCCTCCGGCGGGAGCGCCGAGCTGCGGATCGTCGGCCTCGCCCGGTCGGTCGGCCGCACCGCCGACGGCTGGATCGCCCCCGCGCAGGTCGACGCCCTCGACGCCCACGGCACCGGTGCCGGCTACCAGATGCTGTACCGGTTCGCCGGCGCCGGGACCGACGCGCAGCTCGCCGACGACCGCGCCGCCGTCACCGCCCGCCTGCCCGCGAACTCGCTGACCGGTGCCACGAGCTGGCTCAACGTCAGGAACGGCAACAGCCGGAGCACCGGCCTGTTCATCCCCTTCCTGACCGCCTTCGGCCTGCTCGGCATCGCCATGTCGGTGCTGATCGTGGGCAACGTGGTGGCCGGGGCGGTCGGCTCGGGTACCCGCCGGATCGGCATCCTGAAGGCCGTCGGCTTCACCCCCGGCCAGGTCGTGCGCGCCCACCTCGGCCAGGCGCTGATCCCCGCCGCGGTCGGCACGCTGCTCGGCGCCGTGCTCGGCAACCTGGCCGCCGGGACGGTGCTCTCCGCCACCGAGCAGGTGTACGGCACCGATTCGCTGACCGTCGCCCCGTGGGTCGACGCGGCGGTGATCCTCGGCACCCTCGCGCTGGTCGCGGTGACCGCCCTGGTCGCCGCCCTGCGCGCAGGCCGGCTGCGGACCGTCGACGCGCTCGCCGTGGGTCGCACGCCACGCCTCGGCCGCGGCCGGCGCGCCGCGCGGATCGCCCGCGCCCTGCCGCTGCCCCGTGCCGTGACCATGGGCCTGGCACAGCCGTTCGCCCGCCCGGCCCGGGCCCTCGCGA
Organism: Kitasatospora sp. NPDC002522; assembly: GCF_053595195.1. Taxonomy (NCBI): domain Bacteria; kingdom Bacillati; phylum Actinomycetota; class Actinomycetes; order Kitasatosporales; family Streptomycetaceae; genus Kitasatospora; species Kitasatospora sp. NPDC002522. Next base: position 100,989 of record NZ_JBSFXE010000003.1, on the reverse strand, counting down.
TGGTCGTCGCGATCCTGTTCGGCGCCACCGCGGTCACCTTCGCCTACGGCCTGGCCACCTCGCTCCAGCGGATCGAGGCCTCCAAGCAGGGCAGCGCCGACGTGACCGTGCTGGCCGTCCCGCCGCCGCTGCCGGGCGCGTCCGCCGCGGGCGACCCGCGCCCCGACACCGCCGCGATGGCGCAGGCCGTCGAGCGGCAGCCCGGCACCCTGGCGTACTACGGCGCCGCACAGACCGAGGTCACGGCGGCCGGTTCGACCAGCACCGTCACGGTCACCGCCTACCTCGGCGACTCCTCCTGGGCCGCCCGCCCACTGGTGACGGGACGCTGGTTCCACGGCGCCGGCGAGGCCGTCGCGCCGACGCCGTTCCTGACCGCCACCGGCACCAGGGTCGGCGACACCGTGATGATCACCGACCACGGCACGACGCTGCCCGTGAGGATCACCGGCGAGGCGTTCGTCGCCGACAGCCGGGACATGCAGCTGTTCACCGACGCCGCGACGCTCGCCGGGGCGGAACCCGACCTGCACGCCGACTACTTCGACATCAAGCTCACGCCCGGCACCGCAACGCGTGGTTACACCGACGGCCTGAACGCCGCGCTGCGGTCGACCGGCGCCGTCGCGCACACCGGCGACGGCGGCGGCTCCAGCCAACTGGTCGTCCTGCTGGACGCGCTCACCGGCCTGCTCACCCTGATGCTGGTCGCGGTCGCCGGACTGGGCGTGCTCAACACGGTGGTCGTGGACACGCGGGAGCGGATCCGTGACCTCGGCGTGGTCAAGGCGCTCGGCATGACGCCGCGTCAGACCGTCTCCATGGTGGTCGCCTCGGTGACCGTGATCGGCCTGGTCGGCGGCGCGATCGGCGTGCCGCTCGGCGTGCTGCTGCAGCGGATCATCGTCCCCGCGATGGGCCACAGCGCGGGCCGGCGCCTGCCGACCGCGATGGTGGAGGTCTACCAGACGCCGACGCTGGCGCTCCTGGGGCTCGGTGGGGTGGTCATCGCGGTGCTCGGCGCGCTGCTCCCGGCCGGCTGGGCGGCCAGGACCCGCACCGCCGTCGCCCTGCGCACCGAGTAGCCCGACCGCCGGGCCACCGGAAGCCCGGCGGGCACCAGCGCGCCGGGCATAAGGTGGCATACCCTCACGGGGTGGAGCGCAAGAACATCCCCAACCCCGGGTTCGCCGAGGACGACGGCACCGCCGACCCCGCCCTCGCCGCCGCCCTGGCCGCCTGGCAGCAGGACCCGGCCGCCGAGCCCGAGTTGCTGGCCGCCCTCACCCCCAGCCGGCTGATGGTGCCGATCGTGGCACTGCTCGGCGAGGTCGAGGTCGACGCCAACGGGCACCGGCACGAGAAGACCAGCGACATGGCGGTCCCGGTGATCGAGGCGGTCGACGGCCGGCGCGCCCTGCCCGCCTTCACCTCGCTGGCCACGATGGCCCGCTGGCGCGCCGACGCCCGGCCCGCGCCGGTGGTCGCCCCGCAGGCCGCGATGGTCGCCTTCAACGAACGCGCCGACACCCTGCTGATCGACCCGGCCGGCCCGGTCACCTACCGCCTCGACGGGGCCCGGCTGCGCGCCGTCGCCGAGAACCGCCGCTACCTGCCGCCGCACCGGGACCCCGACGTCCACCAGGCGCTGCGCCGACTCCTCGACGCGGAACCGGAGATCGTCGCCGCCCACCTGCTCCCGGCCCCCGACGCGGACGCCACCCTCGCCCTGGTCCTCGGCGACCCGACCGCCGACCCCCGCCCACTCGCCACCCGCCTCGGCGCCACCCTCGTCGCCGACGAAGCCCTGCGCCTGCGCCTCGACCAGGGTCTGCAACTCGCCTTCCTCCGCGAGCAGTTGGCCCAGTCGCCGTTCTACACCCGAGGCTGAGTCGTCGCCCGTCGCCCGTCGCCCGTCGCCCGTCGCCCGTCGCCCGTCGCCCGTCGCTGCAGCGCGGCGGGCGGCAACACCTCCCACCCGACAAACCCGGAGACAGCGCCTGCCTGAAACAGGTAAGGTTCAAAAGTCGCCTGCATCTATTACCGGCCGGAGGTTGCCGCCCATGCCCGAACCCACCGTCCCCGAACTCGTCCGGGCCTGGATCGGCGGCTGGACGGTCTCCCGCGGTGCCGCCGAGCCGATCGCCGAGCCCTGGGGCTGGACGATCGACGTGGGCCAGGTCCAGCAGGTGTGGCGGCACGTGCTCCCGGAGCCGACCGAGGAGGTGGTGCGCAAGGTCGCCGACGGCACCACCGCGTCGTGGACGTGGCTGAAGCTGTTCGCCGAGGACGAGACGGTGCTGCCCTGGATCGGTCCGAACTGGCAGCTCGACCAGCCGGGCTTCCTGATGACCCGTGACCTCCGCCCGGAGGACCCCGTCACCCCGGCCGGCTACCGGGTCACCACCTGGGAGCGCGGCGGCGTGGTCCGGGCCCTGATCCGCACCGCGGACGGCCACTTCGCCGCCCGCGGCCAGCTCGGCCTCGGCGCCGCCACCCCGCTCGCCGGCCGCGTCGACGCCCCGGTGGTCGCCGTCGCCGACCAGATCGAGACCGCCCCCGAGCACCGCCGCCGCGGCCTCGGCAGCCTGCTGATGCGCACGCTGCAGAACGAGGCGTACGCGGCTGGCGCGCGCACCGCGCTGCTGGTCGGCACCCCGGAGGGCCGGGCCCTGTACTCCACCCTCGGCTGGGAGCTGCGCGCGCCGATGGCCAGCCTCTTCTACCGAGCCCCGGAAGCCGACTGAGCCGGAGCCGGCTGAGCCGGAGACGCGAACCGCCCGCGCGGAGGGCGAGCTCCGGGCGGGCGGTCGGCGAAGCGCAGGGGAGACAAGCGCAGGGGAGAGAAGGGCGGGCTCAGGCGGCGATGAGCAGGGTGCGTCGGGGGGCGATCACCCGGCCGTCGGGGAGCAGTTCGCCGGTGTCGTCGAAGAGCAGGACGCCGTTGCACAGCAGGCTCCACCCCTGCTCGGGGTGGCGGGCGACCGGCACGGCCGCTTCACGGTCGGGAGACTCCACGGATGGACACTCGGGTCGGTGCTGGCACATCCTCGTACCTCGCTTCGCTCAGGGTTCCTCTCCGCCGCACGGCCACCCCCCAGGGCGCCGCCCTGCCGGCGGAAATGTTTTGGCGCCGTGCATGATTGAAACGGCGTCAGGCGGGTAGGACGTTCAATCCTCTTCCTGTCGACCACCAGTGTCGACCCCGAGGAGCCATGGCGCAGGCATTTGGTGACATGCGCCACAGAAGAGGCTGCGAGATCACCCTAGCGGGCGCCGGCCGGGCGCGAACGAACACGGACGGGCTATCCCGGACTGATCCGATCGGATCAGTCCGGGATAGCCCGTCCAGGTGGTGGCGGAGCCGGTCGGCGGCGGGTCAGCCGATCAGCGCGGTGGGGCGGGCCGCGGGGGAGTGCTCCAGGCGGGCGAGCAACTCGGCGGCGGGCAGTACCTGGTGCGCGGTGACGCCGAGCGGCGCGGGGGCCAGCGGGATCAGCAGGTCCTCGCCGGGGTGCCCGGAGTGCAGCCACAGGGCGGTCGCGTAGTGGTCGGGCAGCGACAGCAGCCGCGGCTCGTACGGGCTGGGTGCGCCCTGGGTCAGCTGCCACGCCTGGCGCAGCGCGCGGACGGCGGAGTCCAGGTAGGGCCCCGCGGTGAAGTGGGAGAAGAGCGGCCCGTCCGCGGTCTGCACCACCTCGGCCGCAGCGGCGACCCCGGCGAGCGCCTCCTCGGAGAAGACGGCGCCCTCGCCGGCCGCGCTCTCGCCCGGCTCCGCGGCCCGGCCGGCGGGCGGGCAGCCCGGCTCGGCCGGGGGGTTGTCCGCCTGGTCCTGCGCGCCCGCCCGGACCAGGAAGCGCCACCCGGTGCGGTCCGCCGCGGCCAGCCTCGGCGCGGGGCCGCGCAGGGTATGGACCGGCAGGGCCAGGGCGGGCTGCGGCGCGAGATCGCCATGTCGCAGCACGGCGGCGGCGGGCTGGCGCAGGGCCACCTCCGAGCCGAGTGCGGCGTGGACGGCGTGCAGCGCGCCGGCGGGGGGCTGGGACGGGTGCAAGGTCATGGCTGGGTCGCCTCTCCGTGCGAGATCGGCGTGCGGATGCGGCATACCGGCACGGCGTCGACATGGGGAGCCTGGCCGTGTCCGGTTGTGCATGGCCGCCGAGTGGGTGGGCGGGCCGTCGACGAGTTCCTCGGATGAACGGGTGGCTCGGACGGCCGTGGCCGGGCCTGTGCGGCGTGCGAATTCTACTCGAACAGGTGCGCAGGGTGACCTTCATATCACGTTCCGTGGTGCCGTGCAAGTCGGGGCAGAGCTGAAGGACCGTCAGAATCCTTGTCTCGTCCACCTGTTCGCATGCCGGGCTATCGATCTTCCGGCTGGGCATGATGCTCAGGCATTGTCGACCGAGGGGGAGGGAAGGCACCCGTGGGCGAGAAGGTCGTGGCCACCCGGGCGGAACTGTCCGACCGGCAGCTGTACCGCCGCAAGCTGCAGTCCTGTCTGGACGTGCTGGAGCGGATGCTGGGGGAGGAACGGTTCGACCGCCCGAAAGCCATGATGGGCCTGGAGATCGAGCTCAACCTGGCGGACGAGCAGGGCCTGCCGGTGCTCGGAAACGAACAGGTGCTCGGCTCGATCGCCTCGGCGGACTTCCAGACCGAGCTGGGCCGGTTCAACATCGAGGTGAACATCGCCCCGCGCCGGCTGGCCGGACACGTCTTCGAGGACCTGCGCGAGGAGCTCGACACCGGCCTCAAGTACGCCGACCGCCGGGCCGCCGAGGTGGGCGCGCGGATCGTGATGGTGGGCATCCTGCCGACCCTCGACCTGGAGCACGCCGGGCTGGACGCGATGTCCCACAACGACCGGTACAGCCTGCTCAGCGACCAGATCCTGGCCGCCCGCGGCGAGGACATCGCACTCGACATCCAGGGCGTCGAGCGGCTCGCGGTGGACTCGGTCTCGATGGTCGCCGAGGCCGCCGCCACCTCCGTCCAGCTGCACCTGCAGGTCACCCCGGAGCGGTTCGCCTCGGTCTGGAACGCGGCCCAGGCGATCTGCGGCGTCCAGCTCGCGCTGGGCGCCAACTCCCCGTTCCTGTTCGGCCGGGAGCTGTGGCGGGAGACCCGGCCGGTGCTGTTCCAGCAGGCCTGCGACACCCGTACGGCCGAGCTCAAGGCCCAGGGCGTGCGCCCCATCACCTGGTTCGGGGAGCGCTGGGTGGACTCCGCGCTGGACCTGTTCGCCGAGAACCTGCGGTACTTCCCGGCGCTTCTGCCGATCTGCGACGACGAGGACCCGGCCAAGGTGCTGGCCTCCGGCGGCGTTCCCCGGCTCGGCGAGATGCGGCTGCACAACGGCACCATCTACCGCTGGAACCGCCCGGTGTACGACGTCGCCGACGGCGTCGCCCACCTGCGGGTGGAGAACCGCTGCCTGCCCGCCGGCCCGACCGTCGCCGACACCCTGGCCAACGCGGCCTTCTACTACGGCGTGGTGCGGATGCTCGCCGAACAGCCCCGGCCGATCTGGACCAGGCTCCCGTTCGAGAAGGCCGACGAGAACTTCCAGGCGGGCGCGCGTTACGGCATCGACGCCGTCCAGTACTGGCCGCGCTCCGGCCGCACCGGCCGCGGCCTGGCCGAGACCAGCGCCACCGACCTGGTGCTGAACGAGCTGCTGCCGCTGGCCCACCAGGGCCTGGACGAGTGGGGCATCGAGCCGCGCGACCGGGACCGCTACCTCGGCATCATCGAGCAGCGCTGCCTGCGCCGCACCAACGGCGCCGCCTGGCAGGCCGCCACCGTGCACCGGCTGCGGGAGAACTACGGCATGGACCCGAACGCCGCGATCGCCGCGATGACCCGCCGGTACGTCGAGTACATGCGCACCGGCGAGCCCGTGCACACCTGGCCGGTCGGCTGACCCGACCTCCCCGGACGTCGGCTGACCGACCAATCCCGGCCGTCGGCTGACCGACCCACCCCGGCCGTCGGCTGACCGACCCACCCCGGACGTCGGCCGGGAGACCCGGGCCGACGTTCCAGGATCGGCTCATCTTCCTGTGGAAGGATGATCGGCCCGGAGACCGCACCGCGCTCCGGGCCGCATCCGCCCTCGGGGAGACCAGTGACCACCGCCTCGACCGAGCCCAGCACCCAGACCCCCACCCGCCGGCTGCTCGGCGCGGAACTGCTGATCGTCCTCGGCCTGTCGCTCGGCGCCAGCGGGGTCGCGGCGCTGATCAGCTTCGCCGGCTCGCTCACCGAACCGCTGGCGCTCGGCAAGCAGGTCGCCACCCTCAACACCTCACGCGCCCCCGGCCGTCCCTGGCTCGACCTCGCCTGGCAGCTCTACTACATCGCCCGCGGCCTGATGCCGGTCGTCCTGGTCGGCTACCTGCTGATCCGCGAGGGCACCTCGCTGCGCGTCCTCGGCTTCGACCTGCGGCACAAGCTCTCCGACCTCGGCCGCGGCGCCCTGGTCGCGGCCGGCATCGGCGGCTCCGGCCTCGCCCTCTACCTGGCCGCGCAGGCGGCCGGCTACAACCTGACGGTCGCCCCCTCCGGACTGCCCGACGTGTGGTGGCGGATCCCGGTGCTGATCGCCTCCGCCTGGCAGAACGCCATCCTCGAAGAGGTCGTCGTCCTCGGCTACCTGCTGCGCCGGCTCGGCCAGTTGAACTGGTCCTGGCCCGCCGCGGTGGCCGCCAGCTCGGTGCTGCGCGGCTCCTACCATCTCTACCAGGGCGTCGGCGGACTGGTCGGCAACATGGTGATGGGCGTGGTCTTCTGCCTGCTCTACCGCCGCTGGGGCCGGGTCGGCCCGCTGGTCGCCGCACACGCCCTGATCGACACCGTGGCGTTCGTCGGCTACGCCCTGCTGGCGGGCCACGTCAGCTGGCTGCCGTCCTGACGCACCGCCGCGAAGCCTGACGCACCGCCGCGAAGCCTGACGCACCGCCCCGAAGCCTGACGCACCGTCAGGCCACGGCTAGGGTGGGGCGCGACACACGCAGGCGGGACGGGAGTCGGGCATGGGAGCGGAGCCGGGCTGGCACGGTGACCGGCTGCGGGCGCGGCGGATCGCGGACGCGCTGCACAAGCTGACCGGCCGGCAGCCCGCGGTCGCCTGGATCCGGGACGGCGGCACCCGGGTCACCGTCCGGGTCGCCGAGCCGCCGGACGCGGCCCGGACCCTGGCGGTGCTGCGGCTGCTCGACCTCGGCGACCGGTTCGGGCACAGCGACAGCGCCCGCTGGGAGCGGCTGTGGGTCGAGGTGTCCGGCGTCCCGGACCCGGCGGCGGCCGTCCGGGACCGACCCGCCCGCTGATCCGGCGTCAGCAGGCCCGGAAGCTGGGGAACGCCCGGGACGGCGGGCGGCGCAGCAGCCGGTCCACGTGCTCGCGGCGCAGGCCCTGCGCGGGGTCGATCGGCAGCAGCAGCCGGTCCGGGCGCAGCAGGCTGCGGCGCACCAGGCGGGGCGGGATGCAGTCGTCCACCCAGGCGAACGGGCGGCCCTCCGCGTGGCGCAGGATCGGCGCCCACTTGCGGGCGGAGAACAGCTCCATCAGCGGCACCCGGGGGTCGCCGGGCCGGGGCACGTAGCCGGTGAAGACCACCACCGGCAGCTGCGGCAGGCCGAGCAGCGGGGCCAGGTGCTCGTTGGCCTGCTCCTCCCAGGTGGTCGCCCACACCAGCTGGTAGTGCTCGTCGAGCTCGCGCAGCCAGTCCCCGTGGCGCGGGGAGAGCAGGACGGAGTAGCCGAGCAGGGTGTGGGTGTCGAACTCCTCGGCGGGGTGCGGGAAGACCGGATTGAGCACCCCGTCGACGTCAAGATACAGAAGCGGCTTGGGCATTCAGGTCCCCCCGGGCGGTGTCCGTGTCATCCGGTAGGACGTGTTCCGGCCGCCGGGGGTTGCCTGCTGTCAGTGGCTGTCACCCGGACGTGGCCGGTTCCGGTTGTGCGGCCGCGGTGTGCGCCCCGGAGGCGGCGGTGCGCTCCAGGGTCCGTACCTCGGGGACCAGCAGCGCGGCTGCCGCCAGCACCAGGGAGATCGCCGCGCACGCCCACAACGCCCCGCTCAGGCCCATCAGTTGGGCGGCCGGGCCGGCCAGGGCGGTGCCCACCGGGAGCAGCGCGAAGGAGCCGAACGAGTCGTAGGCGGAGATCCGGGACAGCAGGTCCTCGGGGATCTCCTGCTGGAGCGTCACCATCCACCCGACCACGAAGACCGTCACGCCGACGCCGGAGAGGAACATCGCCACCACCACCGGGGCGAGCGGCAGCCGCAGGGCCAGCGCGAGCGCCGGCAGGCCGAACAGGAACACCCCCCGGTTGCCGGCCAGCAGCACCCGGCGCGGCTCCCACCGCGCCATCAGCACCCCGCTGGAGACCATGCCGACGCTCAGCGCGGCCATCGCCAGACCCCAGGCCCCCGCGCCGCCCATCCGCTCCTTGGCGACCACCGGCCCGTACACCGCCTCCACCGCCATCGTGCAGGCGTTCATCAGCGAGAACTGCACCACGATCGCCCACAGCCACTGCCGGGAGCGGAACTCCCGCCAGCCGACGCGCAGTTCGTGCACCAGCCCGGGGCGCTCCGGGCCGCGCGCGTCGGCCGCCTCCGGCTCCAGCAGCACCCGCAGCGCCGCCGCCACCGCGAAGCACCCGGCGTCCACCGCCAGCACCCAGCCCGGGCCGACCACCGCGACCAGCGCACCGCCGAGCGCGGCGCCGCCGATCTGGGCGCCGTTCAACGCCATCTTGAAGACCGAGAACGCCTTCGCCGCGTGCTCCGGCGCCACCGCCCGGAGGATCACGCCCTCCGCGGCCGGCGCGTAGAACGCCTGCCCGGCGCCGCCCGCCGCGGACAGCACCACCAGCGCCCACAGGCTCGGCTGCCCGAGCAGCACCAGCGCCGCGAGGGCCGCCTGCGACAGCGCGTTGAACGCGTTCGCGCCGACCATCACCAGGTGCCGCGGCAGCCGGTCCGCGATCGCCCCGCCCACCAACAGCAACGCCACCAACGGCACCGTCCGCGCCGCCGTCACGTACCCCACCTCGGCCGTCCCCCACCCCGCGTTCAACACGGCAAACGCCGTGGCAATCGGCGCAGCGGCATTCCCCAGCCCACTCACCACCGTGGCAGCGGTCTGAATGCGGTAGTTACGGCCGGCCCAAGCCGGAAGGTACGAGTTCACCGCCAGACTATGGCCACGCCACAACCCGTATGTCCACGTCTTTTCGCCCGATCCCCCCCGGATCCGCCGCTCCCGCCGACCGCCGGCACCCGCTGAACCCGCCGCTCCCGCCGGAGGCGGCTGGTGGTCAGCCGAGGTGGCCCCAGAGGAAGGTGAGGGTGCGGCGCCAGGCGATTTCGGCTTGGAGGGGGTCGTAGGTGCTGGGGGTCTTCTCGTCGTTCATGAAGGCGTGGCCGGCCGGGTAGAAGTGGATCTCGGGGCGGCGGTCGGTCGCCTCGCCGATGCGGGTGGCGGCTTCGTCGACGACGGGCAGCGGGAGCGAGCGGTCGGTCTCGCCGTAGTGGCCGAGGACGTGCGCGGTGAGGCCGCGGTAGTCGAAGTCGGGGTCGTCGGGCAGCCCGTAGAAGGGCACCGCGGCGGCGACCCGGTCGCCCTCGCGGGCGGCGAGCCGCAGCGCCAGGCCGCCGCCCATGCAGAACCCGGTCACCCCGATCGCGTCGCCGACCGTCTCGGGCAGCTCCAGCAGGTAGTCGACCGCCGAGGACAGCTCGGCGGCGGCCTGCTTCGCGGGGAGCTCCCGCTTCATCCGGGCGGCCTCCTCGCGGTCGTGGGTGACGGTGCCGCCGTAGAGGTCGGGGGCGAGGGCGACGAAGCCCTCCTCGGCGAGCCGCTCGGTGATCTCGGCGATGTGCCGGGTGAGGCCCCACCATTCCTGGACCACCAGCACGGCGGGGCCGACGCCCTTGGGCGGGAGGGCCAGGTAGCCGTGCACGGTCCGGCTGGGGCCGGGGAAGCTGACGTTCTGCCGGGGACTGGCCATGACCTCTCCGTCGGGGGTGGCCGCGGGCACCGGGGTCGGCCCGTTCGCTTGGCACTCTATTGGCAGTGGGTGGCCGGATCTACGTCCGCCACCCACTGCCTGACACAAGGTCAACTTCTGCTCAGCCCATCTCCTCCAGCGCTTTGCCCTTGGTTTCCTTGATGCAGAACACGACGAACGGAATCGACAGCAGCGCGAAGCAGGCGTAGATGACGTAGGTGGCCGACAGGTTCCAGTCCGAGAGGTCGGGGAAGGTCACGGTGATCGCCCAGTTGGCGATCCACTGCGCGGAGGCGGCGACCGACAGCGCCAGCGCCCGGATCGCGTTGGGGAACATCTCGCCGAGCAGCACCCACACCACCACGCCCCAGGAGAAGGCGAAGCAGAAGACGAAGACGTGCGCGGCGATCAGCGCCACCGTGGCGTAGGCGTCGTCCAGGGTGGCGGTGTCGCCGGTGCCCTGCCGGAAGGAGAACGCCCAGGCGGCCAGCCCGAGCGAGACGGCCATGCCGGCGGAGCCGGCCAGCGCCAGCGGCTTGCGGCCGATCCGGTCCACCAACGCCATCGCGATGACCGTGCCGATCACGTTGACGATCGAGGTGGAGAGGCTGATCAGCAGCGAGTTGGACTCGTTGATGCCGACCGACTGCCACAGGAAGGACGAGTAGTAGAAGATCACGTTGATGCCGACGAACTGCTGGAACACCGAGGCGCCGATGCCGACCCAGACGATCGGCAGCAGCCCGAACCGCCGGCTGGTGAGGTCCTTCAGCCGGGGCTTGTGCGCGGTGTTCAGCACGTGCCGGATCTCCGCGACCCGGGCGTCCAGGTCGACGCCCTCGCCCTCCACCTCGCGCAGCACCGCGCGGGCCTGGTCCTCGCGCCGGTCGGCGATCAGGTAGCGCGGCGACTCCGGGATGGCCAGCGCCATCAGGCCGTACACCAGCGCCGGGACGGTCTCCACGCCGAGCATCCACTGCCAGGCCTGGATGCCGCCGAGCTCGTTGGTCGACTCGCCGCCGGCCGCCTGGTTCAGCGCCCAGTTGGCGAGCTGCGAGACGGTGATGCCGAGCACGATCGCCAGCTGCTGGAAGGAGGCCAGCCGGCCCCGGTACGCGGTCGGCGCGACCTCGGCGATGTACGTCGGCGCGATCACCGAGGCGATGCCGATGGCGATGCCGCCGAGCACGCGCCACATGGCGAGCACCTGGATGGTCGGCGGGAACATCGACCCCAGCCCGCTGACCGCGAACAGCCCTGCGGCCAGCAGCATGGTGCGGACCCGGCCGAAGTGGTCGGCCAGCCAGCCGGCCACCACCGCGCCGGCGGCCGAGCCGAGCAGCGCGATGGCGACCACGAACGCGGTCTCGCCGTTGCCCACCGCGAAGTGCTTCTGGATACCGGTGACCGCGCCGTTGATCACCGCACTGTCGTAGCCGAACAGGAACCCGCCCATCGCGGCGGCGGCGGAGATGAACACCACGTGCCCGAGGTGCTCGTCCCGTCCGGCGGTGTGGGTAGCCAGTGGTCTCTCCCTCGGTCGCAATCCACCCAGTTCGGGTGGATATCGGACTCATTCGACCAGCGCCTACCCTGCGGCGGCCGTCCGACACGCCCGAAGGTGATGAGCGGTCAGTCCGATGACCTGTCAGGCCCGGCCGGACAGCCCGCACGCCGGGCGTTGCGCCGCAGCAGCTGCCCCCGAGCCCCCATGTCCTGCGGCGAGCCGGCCGCCGCATGCCGCTCCGCGAGCCGGTCGGCGATCTCCGCCTGCAGCTCCACCGGCTTCTTGTCGTCGTACTTGAACTTCGCCCGCACCCGACGCACCGTCAGCCGCAGCCCCCGCAGTCCGGTCAGCATCGGTCCGTACGGCTCGGCGCCCGCCACCACCCGGTCCTCGGGCCACTGCGGCTGGAAGTGCGCCAGCTGCCGGTTGAGGATCTCCGCCTTCCCGGCCGGGTCCTCGACCAGCTCGGCCGTGCAGGAGAACTGCACCGAGGCGTAGTAACTGGTCGGCACGTAGGGCTCGCCGCGCCAGCGGCCCGGTGCGAAGGCGTAGTCGTCGGTCACGGCCAGGGTGACGTGCGGGTCGGCGCGCACCGCCGCCAGCAGCGGGTTGGGCGCCGCCAGGTGCAGCAGGATCTCGCCGGCGTCGGCGTCCAGCAGGAAGTGCGTGGGCACCAGCACCGGACCGTCCGGACCGTTGGCGGCGAGCGTGCCGAAGTCCCGCCCGGCCGCCAGCCACGCCCGCCACTCGGCCTCCTCGCCCCGGTCCCAACCGCGGATCAGCATCCGGACCCCCTCAGTTCGCCAGGTAGCCGGGCAGCGCGGCGGTGCTGTGCGGCGAGGCCTCCGGCTCCCCGTACACCGGACGGACCGGCACCACGCCCGCCCAGTACGGCAGTTCGAGGTCCTCGGGCTCGTCGTTCACCCCGCCGACCCGGCTCTTCGCCGACACCTCGTCCAGGTCGAGCCGGATCACCGCGGTCGCGGCCAGCTCCTTGGCGTTGCCCGGCCGGCAGTCCGCGGCCCGGCCCGGCACGACCTGCTCGACGATCGCGTCCAACGCGATCCGCAGCTCCTCCGGGTCGGTGACCTGCCGGGCGACGCCGTGCGCCACCACCGAGCGGTAGTTGACGGAGTGGTTGAACGCCGACTTCGCCAGCACCAGCCCGTCCAGGTGGGTCACCGTCACGCAGACCGGCAGCCCCTGCTCGTCCCGCGCCCCGCGCAGCGGACGGCTGCCCGTGGAGCCGTGGACGTACAGCCGCTCGCCGACCCGCGCGTACAGCGTGGGCAGCACCACCGGCGCGCCGTCCCGGACGAAGCCCAGGTGGCACAGGTACCCGGCGTCCAGGATCGCGTGCACCGCGTCCTTGTCCCAGGCGGCCCGCTCCTTGTCCCGGGTCGGAGTGGTGCGAGAGTTGCTGGCGTACGACTCGCCGGGCGTGATCGACATGACAACCTCTATGTACTAGTGCATAATCTCTTTTGTGCTAGGAGAGTATCGGATCACGGGTCGGCGTGCCAACGAGATTGCCGCCGACATCGAGCAGGCCGTCGCCGACGGCGCCCTCGCCCCCGGCGCCGCGCTGCCACCGCTGCGCGACCTGGCCGGCGAACTCGGCGTCAACCCCAACACCGTCGCCGCCGCCTACCGCCTGCTGCGCGAACGCGGCGTCATCGAGACCGCCGGCCGCCGCGGCAGCCGCGTTCGCCCCAGACCCGTCACCACCCCCCGCGACCAGGCCCGGCTCCCCGTCCCGCCCGGCGGCCGCGACCTCTCCGACGGCAACCCCGACCCCGCGCTGCTCCCACCGCTCGGCCCGGCCCTCGCCGCCGCCGCGACCGGCCCCACCGTCCTGTACGGCCACCCCGTCGCCGACCCCGAACTCCTCGCCGACGCCCGCGCCGAGTTCGCCGCAGACGGCGCCCCGGACGGTGAACTCGCCGTCTGCTCAGGCGCGTTGGACACCATCGCGCGGGTGCTCTCGGCCACCCTGCGGCCCGGCGACACGGTCGCCGTCGAGGACCCGGGCTGGGGCAGCCTGCTCGACCTGCTCCCCGCGCTCGGCCTGCGCACCGCCCCCGTCGAACTCGACGACGAGGGCCCGCGCCCCGGGTCCGTCGCCGCCGCGCTCGCCGCCGGCGCCCGCGCGCTGATCGTCACCAGCCGCGCCCAGAACCCCACCGGCGCCGCCCTCACCGCCGACCGCGCCGCCGCCCTGCGCACCGTCCTCGCCGCCCACCCCGGTACCGTCCTGGTCGAGGACGACCACGGTCACGGCATGGTCGACCAGCCCTTCCAGTCGCTCGCCGCCGACGGTCGCGGCGGCACCACCGTCCGGCAGTGGGTGCTGGTGCGCTCCGCCGCGAAGGCCCTCGGCCCCGACCTGCGCGTCGCCGTCGCGCTCGGCGACGCCGAGACCATCGCCCGGGTCCTGGGCCGCCAGCGCCTGGACGCCGGCTGGGTCAGCCACCTCCTGCAACGCGCCGTCCTGCACCTGCGGCGCAGCGAGGCCGCCCCCGCGAGTCGGCTGGCCGCCACCTACCGCGTCCGCCGCGAGGCCCTCCTCGCCGCACTCGCCGCCCACCACATCCCCGCCCACGGCGCCAGCGGCCTCAACGTCTGGGTCCCCGTCGCCGACGAGACCGCCACCACCGCCGCCCTCCTCCAACGCGGCTGGGTCCCCGCCCCCGGCGCCCGCTTCCGCCTCACCTCCCCACCCGGCATCCGCCTCACCATCTCCACCCTCACCCCCACCGAAGCCACCACCCTCGCCACCGACCTCGCCACCATCCTCACCGGCTCCCCCCACGCCTCCCGCCTCACCTGACCCCACCACCAAACGCTGGCGGCGGGCCGTGCCGGGTGCCCGACCTCACCAGGTCCCCGCACTGCCCGTCCGACCCGAAACCGCTGCCGGCCGCATGCGGGCGGGGGCCTTTGCCTGAACCGTTGCCCTCTCGGCCTGCCGGACCCTGCCCGGCGCAGCGCATGCGGAAGCCCCCGGCCGGGTGGGCTGGGGGCTTCGGTGGGGGCGGGTGTCAGCCCTTGGCGAGGAGGGCTTGGGCGTGTTCGCGGACCTGGTCGCGGGTGAGGTAGGCGTCGGTGTACTCGAAGTCGCGGAGGCGGGCGGGCTGGCGGGCCAGGAAGCCGGTGCGGACGAAGTCGTCGCCGGCGGTGGCGTTGAGCAGCCAGTTGGCCGCCGTGCGGTACTTCGCGGCGTTGGTCCGCATCGCCATCACGTGGTAGCCGCGAGCCACCAACTGGGCCGGTACACCGTGCAGTTCGATGCCGAGCGGCTTGGAGACCGCGTCCTTGCCTCCGAGGTCGACGACCAGGCCGAGGTCCTTGTGGTAGTACGGCTGGAGCGGCTGGTTGCGCAGTGCGGCGACCAGGTTGTCGGCGACCTTGCGACCCTGCCGGGCGGAGTGCTGGGCGGTGGGCGGGCAGACCGCGCCGTCGCCCTTGGCGAGGTCGGGGACGGCGGCGGCGTCACCGAGCGCGAAGACGGACTCGAACTGCGGCACCCGCATCTCCGCGGTGACGGCGAGCCGCCCGCGCACGGTCTCCGCGTCCAGGGTGCCGACCAGCGGGGAGGCGGTCACGCCGGCGGTCCAGATCAGGGTGCGGCAGGGCAGGCTGCGGCCGTCGGTGAACTTGACGGTCTCCGCGCCGACCTCGGCGACCGACACCCCGAGCGACACGTCGACGCCGCGGCCACGGAGGATCTCCAGCGCGGTCTGGCCGAGCTTGTCGCCGAGTTCGGGCATCAGCTTCGGCGCGATGTCGATCAGGTGCCACTTGATCAGCTGCGGGTCCAGCCGCGGGTAGCGGCGCGAGGCGGCGGTGGTCAGCCGCTGCAGGCAGGCCGCGGTCTCGGTGCCCGCGTAGCCGCCGCCGACCACCACGAACTGCAGCCGGGAGGCGCGCTCGCGCTCGTCCATCGAGGCGGAGGCCAGGTCGAGTTGGGCGATCACGTGGTCGCGGATGTAGGTCGCCTCGGCGAGGGTCTTCATGCCGCGCGCGTAGTCCGGCAGGCCGGGGATGTCGAAGGTGCGGGTGATGCTGCCCGGTGCCAGCACCAGGTAGTCGTACTTCTCCGCGACCACCTCGTCGGTGATCTTGCGGACCACCGCCACCTTCGACCGCGGATCGATGCCGATCGCCCCGCCCGGCACGATGTGCGTGCGGCGCAGGGTGCGGCGCAGCGAGATCGCCACCGACTGCGGGGTCAGCACGCCGGCCGCGACGTGCGGCAGCAGCGGCAGGTACAGCTGGTAACTGAACGGCGTGACCAGGGAGATCTCCGCCTCGGAGGGTGCGAGCTTGCGCTCCAGTCGGCGCGCGCACTCGAGTCCGGCGAAGCCGCCGCCGACGATCAGGATCCGAGGTCGTTCCATCTTCATCCCCTACTGTTTGCAGGTCCGTGAGTAGCAAGGACGACTGCTCGCCACACTCGCACGGGGTAACGGCGGGTGCATCTCCAAGCGACCGATAGGCTGTCCGGATGCTCTCCGAGGTGACGGCCGTCCGCTATGCGACGCCGCTGCGCGAAGGCGGATCGATGCCGGGCCTGATCGAGGCCGAGGACCGCCGCCTGTACGTACTGAAGTGGGTCGGCGCCGCCCAGGGCCGCAAGGCGCTGGTGGCCGAGGTGCTGGCGGGGGAGCTCGGCCGCGGGCTGGGCCTGCCGGTGCCCGAGCTGGTGGTGGTCGACCTGGACCCGGTGCTGGCGCGCAGCGAGCCCGAGGTGCAGATCCAGGACCAGATGCGGGCCAGCGGCGGTGCCAACCTCGGCATGGCGTACGTCTCCGGGGCGCTGAACTTCGATCCGCTCTGCTTCGAGGTGGACCCGCTCTTCGCCGCGCGGGTGCTCTGGTTCGACGCGCTGGTCGGCAACGTCGACCGGTCCTGGCGCAACCCCAACCTGCTGGTCGCGGCCGGCGGGCTGCGGCTGATCGACCACGGCGCCAGCCTGATCTTCCACCACCACTGGGCCGGCGCGGAGAGCTGGCGGCGCCGGCCCTACGACGCCTCCGACCACGCGCTGCGGCACGCCGCGGTGCACCTCGCGGAGGTCGACGCGGAGCTCGCCGACCTGGCCGCGGCCGCGCTGCCCGCGGCGGTGGCGGCGATCCCCGAGGTGTGGCTGGCCGAGGAGCCCGGCTTCGCCGGGCCCGACGAGGTGCGCGCGGCGTACACCGCGCAGCTGACCGCCCGGCTGGCCGGGCCGCGCGACTGGCTTCCGGAGGTGGCGGGTTGATGGACGGGTCGTGGCGGGACTACGAGTACGCGCTGATCCGGGCGGTGCCCAGGGTGGAGCGCGGGGAGTTCGTCAACGTCGGGGTGCTGCTGTACTGCCGGCACGCCGGGTTCCTCGGCGCCCGCACGCACCTCGACCAGGGGCGGCTGCTGGCGCTCGACGCGGTGGCGGACGTCTCCGGGGTGCGGCGGGCGCTGCGCGGCATCGAGGCGGTGTGCCGGGGCGGCGAGGCGGCCGGGCCGGCGGCGGGCGACAGTGCGGGGCAGCGGTTCCGCTGGCTGACCGCGCCGCGCAGCGCGGTGGTCCAGCCGAGCCCGGTGCACACCGGGCTGACGGCCGACCCGGAGGCCGAGCTGCACCACCTGTTCGACCGGCTGGTGCTCTGAGCGGCCCGCCTGCGCACCGTGCGCACCGGATCCGCGCAACTACTTGCCGGACTCAATACTGGAGGCCCTGAAACGATCGGCGTACCCTGACGCCATGGGCACCACAGGCACCAGCTCCGCACCCTCCACCGCCGAGCTCATGGAGGCGGTCGCGGCCGTCGGCGCGGCCTACTTCCACGACTTCGCCGCCGCCGCGGCCCGGCACGGGCTGAACTCCTCCCAGGCCAAGGCGCTGAAGGCGGTTCAGGAGCCCGTCCCGATGCGGGCGCTGGCCGGCCGGCTCGGCTGCGACGCCTCCAACGTCACAGGCATCGTCGACCGCCTGGAGACCCTCGGCCTCGCCCACCGGGAAGCCGCCGCCGCCGACCGCCGGGTCAAGATCGTCACCATCACCGAGCAGGGCCGCACCGTGCTCGCCCGCATCCGCGACGACATGACCCGCGCCCGCCAGGCCTTCGAGAGCCTCGACGAGGAGCAGCGCACCACCCTCGCCCGGCTCTGCGCCCAGGTCCTGCCGCTGCTCAGCCCCTGACCCTGTCGGCGGCGTGGTCTACGCTCGCCGGATGCACCAGGGGAGTGGATGGACCGCCACCGGACTGCGCTGGCACGACGGCCGGCCGGAGCTGACCGCCACCGACGGCCGGCGCACCCACGCCCGACCGGTCACCGACGGACTGCCCGTCGCCTGGCGGATCACCGGCCCGCGCCGCTGCGCCGGCATCCGCACCGCCCGCGGCCACCGGTCCTGCCCGTACCGCGAGAGCATCGACCCCGAGGGCGCCGCCACCCAGTGCCCGGCCTGTCAGGGCGCCGACCGGGGGCTCCAGTTGGCCCGCGACCAGATCCTCGACGACGGCCGCGACTACCGGCTCTACCTCGCCTGGTTCGGCCCCGGACTGCGCAAGGTCGGCCTCACCGCCGCCGAACGCGGCACCGGCCGCCTGCTCGAACAGGCCGCACTCACCTGGACGTTCCTCGCCGAAGGCCGGCTGCCCGCCGTCCGGCGCGCCGAACTCACCGTCGCCCAGGCCGGACTGGCCCGCGAACGGATCCCCGCCGCCGCCAAGTACCCCGCCTGGTGGGACCTCCCGCCCGCCGACCGCCGCCACCGCGAACTCGCCGAGCTGCGCACCGCCGCGCTCGCCCTGCTGGCCGGCCACGACCTGCGCCTGCTGCCCGACCACGCCGTCACCGACCAGGTCGAGCTGTACGGTCTGGACGCCGGCGCACCCGAGGAGTACCGGCAGGTCAAGGCGCTCGCCGACGGCGCCCGGCTGGCCGGCCGGCTGCGCCGACCGATCGGCGGGCACCTCTTCCTCGACCCGCCGCACGGCGCCCCGCTGCTGCTCGACACCCGCCTGCTCAGCGGCTGGACCCTGCACGGCGACACCGCCGCCGACTGCACCGGCCTCGCCCTGCTGCCCCGGTCCCGCCCGGCCCCGCCCGCCGAGCAGGACGCGCTGTTCTGAGCCCCGGGTTTCCGAGCCCCGGCCGACCGCTCAGCCCTGGTGCCCCTGGCGGGACCCCAGCCCGCCCCCGCACCCGGAACCACCGGGTTTTCGCCGCGCCGGACCGGCAGCACCGGACGCGCTGCGTTCGCGTCTGACCTCGACTGTTAGGCTTGCCAAGCGTGAGCGCGAAGCCCAAGATCCCCAATGTCCTGGCCTCCCGGTACGCCTCGGCGACCCTGGCCCAGCTGTGGTCCCCCGAGCACAAGGTGGTCCTCGAGCGCCAGCTGTGGCTGGCCGTCCTCAAGGCGCAGCAGGACCTCGGCATCGAGGTGCCGCCGACCGCCGTCGCCGACTACGAGCGGGTGATCGACCAGGTCGACCTGGCGTCCATCGCCGCCCGCGAGAAGGTCACCCGGCACGACGTGAAGGCCCGGATCGAGGAGTTCAGCGAGCTCGCCGGGCACGAGCAGATCCACAAGGGCATGACCTCGCGCGACCTCACCGAGAACGTCGAGCAGCTGCAGATCCTGCAGTCGCTGGAGCTGGTCCGGGACCGCACCGTCGCCGTGCTGGTCCGCCTCGGCCGGCTCGCCGCGCAGTACGGCGAGCTGGTGATGGCCGGCCGTTCGCACAACGTCGCCGCCCAGGCCACCACCCTCGGCAAGCGGTTCGCCACCGCCGCGGACGAGGTGCTGGTCGCCTACACGCGGCTCGAGGAACTGATCGCCCGCTACCCGTTGCGCGGCATCAAGGGCCCGGTCGGCACCGCCCAGGACATGCTCGACCTGCTCGGCGGCGACGCCGACAAGCTCGCCGACCTGGAGCAGCGGGTCGCCGCGCACCTCGGCTTCGAGAACGTCTTCACCTCGGTCGGCCAGGTCTACCCGCGCTCGCTCGACTACGACGTGGTCTCCACCCTGGTCCAGCTCGCCGCCGGCCCGTCCAGCCTGGCCAAGACCATCCGCCTGATGGCCGGCATCGAGCTGGTCACCGAGGGCTTCAAGGCCGGCCAGGTCGGCTCCTCGGCGATGCCGCACAAGATGAACACCCGCTCCTGCGAGCGCGTCAACGGCCTCGCGGTGATCCTGCGCGGCTACGCCTCGATGACCGCCGAACTCGCCGGCGACCAGTGGAACGAGGGCGACGTCTCCTGCTCCGTGGTGCGCCGCGTCGCGCTGCCGGACGCGTTCTTCGCCTTCGACGGCCTGCTGGAGACCTTCCTCACCGTGCTCGACGAGTTCGGCGCCTTCCCCGCCGTGATCGAGGCCGAGCTCGACCGCTACCTGCCGTTCCTGGCCACCACCAAGGTCCTGATGGCCGCGGTGCGGGCCGGCGTCGGCCGGGAGACCGCGCACGAGGTCATCAAGGAGCACGCGGTGGCCTCCGCGCTCGCCATGCGCGAGGGCGCCCGCGAGAACGCGCTGCTGGACCGCCTCGCCGCCGACGACCGCATCCCGCTGGACCGCCCCGCCCTCGACGCCCTGCTCGCCGACCGCCTCTCCTTCACCGGAGCCGCCGCCGCCCAGGTCGCCGAGATCGTCCGCCGCGTCGAAGCCGTCGCCGCCACCCACCCCGAGGCCGCCAAGTACGCCCCGGGTGACATCCTCTGACCCACCGTCAGCCCTGCTCGGCCCCGGAAGGCACCCCGCCTCCCGGGGCCGAGTGCCGTCTCCGGGCCGTCAGGTCGGGGAGCCCGCGCGGCCCGGGGCGCTGTCGTCGGGGTGAATGGGGGGAGTGGTGGGGGCGCAGTACCAGTCGCAGTCGGGTTCGGCGACGGGGTGGGCGGGCTTGAGGGCGTCGGAGCGGATGAGGGTGAACGCGAGGAGGGCGCCGGCGGTCAGGAGGCCGGCGCAGATCAGCATGGCGGTGTGGAAGGCGGTGTTGACCTCGGCCGGGATCCGGTAGGCGTCGCCGCTCAGGCCCGCCAGCGGGGGGATCGCGGCGACCGCGAACAGGCCGGCCGCGCGGGCGGCGGCGTTGTTGACGCCGGACGCGATGCCCGCCCGGCTGACGTCCACCGCGGCCAGCACGGTCGCGGTCAGCGGGGCGACCAGCAGGGTCATGCCGGCGCCCTGCACGGTCACCGCGGGCAGCACGTCCGTCCAGTAGTCGGCGTCCGGGCCGATCCGGAGCATCAGCAGGACGCCCGCCGCGACCAGCAGGGGCCCCACGGTGAGCGGCAGCCGCGGCCCGACCGCGCGGCCGAACTGGCCCGCGCGCCCCGAGAACAGCAGCATCAGCACGGTGATCGGCACCAGCGCCAGACCCGAGATCAGCGGGGTGAAGCCCGAGACGATCTGCAGCTGCACCGTGAGCAGCAGGAAGACCCCGCTGAACGCGCCGTACACGCAGAGCGTGACCAGGTTGACGGAGGTGAACAGCCGCGAGTGGAACAGGCTCAGCGGCAGCATCGGGTTGGGCGAGCGGTGCTCGACGACCACGAAGGCGACGGACAGGGCCACGCCCGCGACGCCGGCGACGATCGCGCCCGGGGTGAGGCCCGAGCCGGCCTCGGTCAGCGCGTAGGTGAGCCCGGCCAGGGCGAGCGCCGCCAGCACCGCGCCCAGGACGTCGAAGCGGCCGTGCGCGACCGGGTCTCGGCTCTCCGGGACGTGACGGGTCGTCACCGCCACCACCGCGGCCGCGACCGGCAGGTTCAGCAGGAAGATCCAGCGCCAGCCCGGCCCGTCCACCAGCCACCCGCCGAGGAACGGGCCGATGGCCGCCGCGACGCCGCCGAGGCCGGACCACGCGCCCACCGCGCCCGCGCGGTCGTCCTCGTGGAACACCGCCTGCAGCATCGCCAGCGAACCCGGCGTCAGCAGCGCCCCGCCGATGCCCTGCAGGGCCCGCGCGAGGATCAGCACTCCCACGGTGGGCGCGGCCGCGCAGATCGCCGACGCGACGGCGAACCAGCACACGCCGATCAGGAAGACGCGGCGCCGGCCGTAGCGGTCGCCGAGAGATCCTCCGAGCAGGATCAGGGCGGCGAGCGTCAGCATGTAGGCGTTCACCGTCCACTGCAGCGCGGCGAGGCTGGCGCCAAGGTCCTCGCCGATCCGCGGCAGCGCGACGTTCACCACCGTCCCGTCCAGCATCGCCATGCCGGACCCCAGCGCCGTCGCCGCCACCACCCAGCGCCCACGCGCCGTCCCCAACCGGATCCCGCCGGCCTCACCCGCGTTGCTCACACCCTGATCCTCCGCCATCACGAGGAGATGGGCCACCAACGGCACGCGGACGCCCTGCGGGCGGGCAGAAGACGGGCGGATGCCCTGCGGGGGCGGGGGTGTCAGGGGAGGAGGGAGGCGCGGCGCCAGGGGTGGGTGGTGGTGGGGGTGAGGATGCCGAGGTCGGTGAAGAAGTCGAGGGCTTTGCGGGCCCAGTCGATGCGGGCCTGTTGCCAGTGGGGGTTGGTCGCGGCGGCGCGGCGCGCCTCCGTGGGGTCGAGGCCGGCGAGGGCGTAGACGCGGGGGTGGATGAGTTCGGCGACAGACTGGCGGGCGAGGTCGGCGAGGGCCCGGCGGAAGAGGGCGCGGCGGGCGGGGGTCATCCGCGACCAGCGGCGTTCGAGTTCGGGCTTGGCGTAGCCGATGTGGCGGGCCTCCTCGACGACGTGGATGCGGGCGACGGCGCGGGCCAGCGGCTGCAGGCTCTCGTCGCGGATCATCTCCCGCTGCATCGCGTCGGTGAACTCCTCGACGAAGATCGCCCCGGCGAAGGTCATGGTGGTGTCGTTGAGGAACATGTGCAGCCGGCCGAGCCGGTCGGCGCGCCGGGTGGGGCGGGCGGACGGGTACCCGGTGGCGGTGATGTAGCGGGCGAACATCGTGGAGTGCCGGCACTCGTCGGCGACCTCGGTGAGCGCGTACTGGGCGTGCCGGGTGGTGAGGTCGCCGGCGTAGACGTGCCGGACCAGGCCCTGCATCAGGAGCAGTTCGAACCAGATGCCGGCCGCCGTGGTGGAGGCGAACTGATGGACGCTCAGCTGCGCCCGCTGCCGGGTGTCGAGGCGCTCCCACAGGGGGGTGCCGTAGAGGGAGACCCGGTGTTCGGGGAGGGCGAAGTGCTCGGGGTCGAGCGGGGCGTCCCAGTCGATCTCGGTGAGCGGGTCGTACGAGTGCCTGGCGGAGGCCCGCAGCAGGCGGGCGGCGTTGAGCTCGCGATCGGCGTTGCGCTGCTGGGCGAGGGTGGGGGCGTCGGGCATCGGCGGGCTCCGGGAGGGTGGGGGCGGCGGGGGCTCCAGGAGGAGTAAACCAATGAGACAGAGTGTCAACAAGGGGTTCGGCGGCTTGCGCCCCCGCGCACCGGATCTGCGCGCCTACGTGCGCACCGAGCCCGGGCCCGCGCAGACTGGCCGCATGGACCCGGTCACCGCCCTGGAACGGATCGCCTTCCTGCTGGAGCGTGAACTCGCCTCCCCGTACCGGGTGAAGGCGTTCCGCACCGCTGCCACCGCCGCCGCCCGGCTACCGGCCGGGCCGGTCGAACTCGCCGAGGCCGAACGCCTGCCCGGCGTCGGGCCGGTCACCGCCCGGGTGATCGTCGACGCGGCCGCCGGTCGCACCCCCGAGTACCTGCTGGAGGCCGAGGCCCGCGCCGCCCAGGGACCCGCCCCGTCCACCGCCGCGCTGCGCCTGCGCGAGAAGGTGCAGGGCGACTGCCACCTGCACTCGGACTGGTCCGACGGCACCGTCCCGATCGAGCAGATGGCCCGCACCGCCCGCGACCTCGGCCACCACTGGGCGGTGCTCACCGACCACTCGCCGCGGCTGACCGTCGCCAACGGCCTCAGCCCGCAGCGGCTGCGCGAACAGCTCGACCTGATCGAGGACCTCAACCGGGAGCTCGCGCCGTTCCGGCTGCTCACCGGGATCGAGTGCGACATCCTCGACGACGGTTCGCTCGACCAGGAGGACGAGCTGCTCGCCCGCCTCGACGTGGTGGTCGCCTCGGTGCACTCCAAGCTCAAGATGGACGCCGCCGCGATGACCCGCCGGATGCTCGCCGCCGTCCGCAACCCGCTGGTCGACGTGCTGGGCCACTGCACCGGCCGACGGCTCGGCGACAAGCCCAGGCCGCAGTCCGCGTTCGACGCCGAGGCGGTGTTCACCGCCTGCCGGGAGCACGACACCGCCGTGGAGATCAACTGCCGCCCCGACCGGCAGGACCCGCCGGACGACCTGCTCGCCCAGGCCGTCGACCTCGGCTGCCTGTTCACCATCGACACCGACGCCCACGCCCCCGGACAGCTCGACTGGCAGATCGCCGGCTGCGAACGCGCCGCCGCCCTCGGCCTGGACGCCGAACGCATCCTCACCTGCTGGTCCGCCGAGCACCTGCTGGCCTGGGCCGGCGCCCGCTGACCGTCGGCCCCGGCCGCTACCCTGCCGGGATGACGGAGACGACAGAGAAGACAGAGACGCCGGAGATGACGACCGCTCAGCAGCGGATCCGGCCCATGACGTTCCACGCGGCCGAGGGCACCGGGGACTGGCGGGTGCTCGGCGAGGGCGCCTGCGCCTACTTCCGCACCACGAGCTTCGCGGACGGCGTCCGGCTGGTCACCGCGATCGGCGAGGCGGTGGCCGCGGTCGGCGAGACGGCGACGCCCGGAGTAGGCGCGCCGGACGTGGACCTGCGGCCCGAGGGCGTCACCGTCCGGCTGATCGAGACCGCCGGGTTCTACGGCCTCACCGAGCAGCACGTCGACACCGCCCGGCGGATCTCCGCCGCCGCCCGGGCGCTCGGCGCGGTCGCCGAACCCTGGGCGGTGCAGACCGTGCAGGTGACCGTCGACGCGCTGGAACGGCCCGCGGTGGTGGCGTTCTGGCGGGCCCTGCTCGGCTACCGCGACCGGGCCGGCAGCGACGAGGACCTGCTCGACCCCGCGCGGCGCGGCGCCCCGTTCTACTTCCAGCAGATGGACGAGCCGCGCCCGCAGCGCAACCGGGTGCACGTCGACGTGTGGGTGCCGCACGACCAGGCCGAGGCCCGGATCGCCGCCGCCGTGGCCGCGGGCGGACGCCTGGTCACCGACGAGCACGCGCCCAACCACTGGGTGCTGGCCGACCCCGAGGGCAACGAGGCCTGCGTCGGCGCGGCGGGCGCCGCGGGGTGAGCAGGCGCCGGGTGACGGCCCGTCAGGCCGCCACCAGCCGCCCGCGCAGGCTGTCCAGCGTCTCGTCCTTGAGGCCGAGGCCAGCGCGGGCGTAGCTCTCCGGGTCGCCCCAGTGGTCGGCCAGCGTGTCCAGGGCGGCGGCCAGGTACTCGGCGCGGACCGAGAAGACCGCGTCCGCGATCTCCGGGTCGCCGCCCGCCGCGGTGAAACGTTCCACCAGCGGCGCGAAACGGGCGCGCACCGCCGGGTCCACCGACAGGTACTCGGTGCGCACCGTCGCCTCGTCCGCGCCGAGCAGCAGCAGGACGAGGGTGGCGCCCCAGCCGGTGCGGTCCTTGCCCGCGGTGCAGTGGAACAGCACCGGGCCGCCGCCCTGGTGCGCGAGCGCGGTGATCAGCTGCTTGTAGGCCTGCCGGGCGGAGGCGCTGGTCACGAACGCCCGGTAGTCCTCGCGCAGCGCCCGGGCCGCCTTCCCGCCGCCGAGCGCCCGGTTGGCCGCCGCCGGGTCGGCCAGCGCCGCCGCCAGCGCGGCGGTGGTGCCGCTGCCCGCCTGGTCCGCCAGCACGTCCGCGACCAGCAGGTGCGCGCCGGCCGGCACCCGGTCGGGGAAGGCCGCGCGCTCCGCGTCGGTGCGCAGGTCGATCACGGTGCGCACCCCCAACGCGCTGAACATCGGATCGCCGACCGGGTCCAGCTGGTCCAACTGGCCCGAGCGCAGCGCCAGTCCGGGCCGCACCCGGGCGCCGCCGGGCAGTCCGATCCCGCCGAGGTCACGGAGGTTGGCGACGGTGGCGGAGTCCACGATGTGCGAGTGCTGCATGACGACCTCCCGGCTGGCGGACCTTGCCAGCACGCTAGGCGTGGCCCGGGCGGGTCGCCCCCGGAGTACCGCCGCCCGGGCGGGCCGCTGCGGCGACCGGGGGAGCGCGCACCCGGCCGCCCCGCGCGCCCGGTGCGACACGGCGCGCGCCCCGTTGCCTGACGGTCCGTCACCGGGCAGGGTGGCTTGGGTCCGGCCCGGCCGGGGCCGCGACGCGCGACGAAGGGACGGAATCCCCGCATGGCAGCGAAGATCCTGATCATCACCGGCGACGCGGCCGAGTCACTGGAGGTGTTCTACCCGTACCAGCGGCTGCTGGAGGAGGGCTACCAGGTCGACATCGCCGCGCCGACCCGAAAGACGCTGCAGTTCGTGGTCCACGACTTCGTCCCCGGCTACGACACCTACACCGAGAAGCCCGGCTACACCTGGCCCGCCGACCTGGCCTTCGCCGACGTCGACCCGGCCGACTACGTCGCGCTGGTGCTGCCCGGCGGCCGCGCCCCCGAGTACCTGCGCAACGACCCCGAGGTGCAGCGGATCGTCGCCCACTTCTTCGCCGAGGACAAGCCGCTCGCGCAGATCTGCCACGGCCCGCTGATCCCGCTGCGCACCGGCGTGCTGGCCGGGCGCCGCACCGCCGCCTACCCGGCCCTGGAGCCGGACGTGGCGGCCGGCGGCGCCAACTTCGTCGACGGCGACGCCGTGGTCGACGGCACCGTGGTCTCCGCCCGGGCCTGGCCGGACCACCCGACGTGGATGCGCGCCTTCGTCGAGCTGCTGCGCGACAAGGCCCCCGTCGACTGACTTCCGCCGCCCCGTACGGGGTGTCGGCTTGCCCGTCCGGCTCCGGGCGGGCAAGCGTGGGACCCATGGCAGCTCACCTCGACGACGACGCCCTGCTCTCCCTCTACGCCCAGGCGCTGGACCGCTTCGGCGCACTGGTCCGCGCCGTGCCGGCCGACGGCTGGCAGGGGGCCACCCCGTGCACCGACTGGACGGTGCGCGAGCTGGTCAACCACCTGACCGCCGAACAGCTGTGGGTGCCTCCCATGCTGTCCGGCGCCACGGTCGCCGAACTCGGCGACCGGTTCGACGGCGACGTGCTGGGCGACGACCCGGTGGCCGCCTGGACCGCCGCCGCCGACGCGGCCCGCACCGCCTTCGAGGAGCCCGGCGCGCTCGCCCGCACCGTGCACCTCTCCTACGGCGACCGCCGGGCCGCCGGCTACGCCCGTGAGATGGTCGTCGACGCCGTCCTGCACGGCTGGGACCTCGCGCAGGGCATCGGCGCCGACGCCCGGATGGACCCCGCGGCCGCCGACTTCGCGCTCGCCGAGGTCACCCCGCACGCCGGCGCGCTGGCGGCCTCCGGGCTGTTCGCCGACCCCGTCCCGGTGCCCGCGGACGCGGACGCCCAGACCCGCCTGCTCGGCCTGGTCGGCCGCGACCCCGCGCACCCGATGGGCGCCGCCTGACGCCGGGTCAGCAGTCCCGCAGCTCCGGGGACTGGTTCAGCAGCTGGGCCCGCGGCGAGGTGAACTCGCGGTAGGCGTCGCCGTGTTCGGCGTGCGGGTGGAAGGCCGCCAGGCGGTGGCAGTTCTGGAACGCGAGCTTCACCGAGAAGTGCCGCTCCAGCGCGCCGCGGATCGAGTCACTGGCCAGGGCACGCAGCAGCTGGGCCCGCTCGGCCTCGCTCGGGGCGATCGTGTTGTCGGCGAACTCGGCGCTGGAGGTGGCCAGTTCGGCGCTCAGGTCGTTGACCAGGCGGTAGGCGTAGGGGAGCGAGGTGCGGACGGTGGCGAGGAAGTCGGCGTCGGAGACCTCGTCGCGCTCGGCCAGGGCCAGCAGGGCGGGGGAGACGTCCAGGGACACGGGAGCCTGCTCTCTGGTTGGTAGTGGAATTCGTTTTCAATAAGAGATCCTGGCCTCCGGCCTGACGCAGTGTCAATTCGGCTCGCTCGTTCGGGGCGACACCGTGCGGCGCCTGGGTAGCGGCGGGTCGGGCGCGTTCCTAGAGTGGGGTGTGCGGACCCGCCGGTGCGGGTCCGCGGGCGCAGACGACCTTCGAGGAGGCCCCCGATGGACCAGCAGCGCAGCGGCGCCGCCGATCGCCGCATCCTGGAGCGGATCAACGAGATGGTCGAGGCCGAGCGGACCCTGCGCGCCGCGCTCGCCGACGGCCGGATCGACCAGTCCACCGAGCACCGTGAGCTCAAGGACATCGAGGAGCAGCTCGACCAGTGCTGGGACCTGCTCCGGCAGCGCCGGGCCCGGGTCGACGCGGGCGAGGACCCGGACCAGGCCAGCGTGCGCAGTGTCGAGGAAGTGGAGCGCTACGAGTCGTAGTGCGCGGCGGCGTCCATGTTGGCGGTGACCCGGGTGAGCAGGTCGCGCAGGGTGCGCAGGTCCTCCAGGGGGAGGCCGGAGGCGGCCAGGATGTGGCGCGGGACGGGGTGGGCGCGCTCGCGCAGCTCGCGGCCGGCCGGGGTCGGCGAGACGATCACCGACCGCTCGTCCTCGGGGCAGCGGTCGCGGCGGACCAGGCCGGCCGCCTCCAGGCGCTTGAGCAGCGGGGAGAGGGTGCCGGAGTCCAGGCGCAGCCGTTCGCCGAGCTGCTTGACCGGCAGTGAGCCGTCCTCCCAGAGCACCAGCATCACCAGGTACTGCGGGTAGGTCAGGCCGAGGTCCTTGAGCGCGGTGCGGTAGACGCCGCCGAAGGCGCGGGCGGCGGCGTTCAGCGAGAAACAGATCTGGCGGTCCAGGAGCAGCAGGTCCTCGTCCGCGGGTCGGGGGTTCTCGCCGTGCGTGGTCATGGCTCCAGGGTAGCAAGCGGGCCATTCAGTTGTGCGCAATTCAGTTGTGTGCAATAGTTCTGGGGCAGGACAGGGCAGAGACCCCGGGGCCGGACCGGCCGACGGGGTCCCGTGAACGCACAGGAGGCTTGGAATGGACGCGCTCTACACCGCCGTCGCCACCGCGAACGGCCGCGAGGGCCGTGCCGTCAGCTCGGACGGCCAGCTGGACCTCACCCTCGCGATGCCGCCGGCGCTCGGCGGGAGCGGGCAGGGCACCAACCCCGAGCAGCTCTTCGCCGCCGGCTACGCGGCCTGTTTCTCCAGCGCGCTGGGCCTGGTCGGCCGGCAGGCGCGGGTCGACACCTCCGAGGTGTCGGTGACCGCCGAGGTCAGCATCGGCAAGGACGAGACCAGCTTCGGCCTGTCCGTGGTGCTGCGGGTGGAGCTGCCCGAGGCGCTGGCCGGTGAGACCGGTGAGCTGCTGGTGAAGCAGGCCCACCAGGTCTGCCCGTACTCCAAGGCCACGGCCGGGAACATTCCGGTGGAGCTGGTCGTCGAATAAGGCGAGGCAGGGGTCTCACCTGGGGTCTGCGGGCCGCATCCGCGTGGGGGCGGGGCGGCCCGCAGTGGTGTCTCCAGGGGCGCGCGTCTCGTGGGTGCGCGCCCCTGGGGCGGCTCAGAGCGGGAGCAGCTCGGGGCGCTTGGGCTCGACGTGGTCGCCGGAGGACTCGCCGCGCAGCCGGCGCCCCACCCACGGCAGCAGGAAGGTGCGGGCCCACTGCAGGTTCTCCCGGCGCTGCTCGGCGGCCGAGGTGACCGGAGCGGGCGGCCAGGCGGCCTCCGGGTCGCCGGCCACGGCCAGGCCCAGCGAGCGGGCGGCCAGCAGCGCCACCCGCTGGTGGCCCTCGGGCGAGAGGTGCAGCCGGTCGTCCGACCAGGCCCGCCGGTCGTGCACCGCGCGCAGCGACCACAGGTCGGCCACCGCGAGGCCGTGGCGGTCGGCGATCGCCCGCAGGTGGACGTTGTAGGTGGCGATCTTCCCGCGCAGGTGACGCAGGATCGGGACGTCGCGGGTGTCGAAGCCGGTGCAGATCAGGATCGTCCCGGCGTTCTCGCGCAGCTCCAGCACCGCCGCCTCGAAGTGCTCGGCGATCAGGTCCGGGTCGCTGCCCGGGCGCAGGATGTCGTTGCCGCCCGCGCACAGGGTGACCAGGTCGGGCTGGAGCTCGCGGACCCGGGGGACCTGCTCGGCGACGATCTGGTCCAGCAGGCGGCCGCGGACGGCGAGGTTGGCGTAGCGGAACGCGTGCTCCGGGCGGCCTTCCGCCAGCATCCCGGCCAGCCGGTCGGCCCAGCCGGCGAACCGGCCTTCGGGGCCGGGGTCGTTGAGTCCCTCGGTGAAGCTGTCACCGAGGGCGGCGTACGAACTGAGGTCAAGGGTCTCCTGGTAGTCGGCCATGCAGGAGATGGTTCACCTTGTGAAGTGACTTACGCCACCGTATGTTCCCGAGATGTCCCTGTTGGCGGCATAGTCGGGTTTGCTGCATTTCTGGCATATGACAGAAATGCTGGAATCGTGGTCCCTGCTCATGACCGCGGTGGGCATGTCCCCCCGCACGGTCCGCGACCGCACCGCGGCGATTGAGCGGCTCAGCCGCCTCGCCGGCGGGAACGTCACGGCGATCACCCGGGACCACGTGCTCTCGTTCCTCGGCCGGCCGGGCCACTCCCAATGGACCCGGTGCACGTACTACGGCCACATCGAAGCGTGGACCACCTTCGCGCGGTGCCCCGAACTGCTGGACGGCATCCCCCGTCCCAGGACTCCCCGCCGGCTGCCGGACCCCCTGCCGGAGGCGGACCTGGACCGGATGCTCGCCGCGGCACGGGGCACGGTGGAGGAGGTCTGGCTGCTCCTGGGGGCGTTCGCCGGGCTGAGGCTCGGTGAGATCGCAGCCCTGGAGGGCTCATCCATCCGGGGGGAGAAGTTGCGGCTGAACGGCAAGGGCGGGCGGGTCGACGTCCTGAAGCTGCCGCCGGTGCTGTTGGACGCCCTCCGCCCGTGGGCGGGGACCCCGGGGCGTCTGTGGCACATCCCCGCCCGCTCCCTCGCCCGCCGGCTGACCGCGCTCGCGCAGCGGCTCGGCGTGCACCGCTACCGAACCCACCGCCTCCGGCACCGCTACGGCTCGGAGGTCTACCGCACCACCCGGGACCTGCTGGTGACGCAGCGCCTGATGCGGCACAGCAGCCCGGCCACCACCGCCGGCTACGCGGCCCTCCACGACGAGGACGCCGACGCCGCGGTCGACCAGCTCCGCGGCGCGACCGGGGAGCCCCTCACGAAGGAGACGAAGCGAAGTGAGTGTGAGCGCACCAAAACCGACGATCGACGCCAGCTGTCAGCCCGTATCCGCCGCCGCAATCAGCCGCCAACTCGCCAAGGCCGGCTTCGTGCGGTCGGTCTCGACCGGCGACGGGTCCGGCACCTGCACCCATGGATTCATCTCGCTGCGGACGACCCCCTGGAGCGTTGAGGTCTGCGTTCGTCCGCAGAGCCGAGCCGACCTTCAGGTGCAGACCGACCGGCATGAGGCCGAGTTGCGGGTCCTCGGGTACACCACCGAGCAGTACCAGGGGCAGTACACCGATGCGCCTCTCGTCATCAAGGTGACCCGACGGGTTGGGGAGGCGAAGTGAGCGAGCCCTACCCCCAGGCGATCCTGTCCAGCCCCCGCAAGCACCGCCCGCACTGGGTGCTGTTCGTCGTGACCCCCGGCATGAACCCGTGGCCCGAGCACGCCTGGCGGTACTACCACGGCACGGCGCCGACCATCGCGGAGCGGACCGCCGCGCTGGCCGAGCTGGACTTCGCCTACGCGGACGACCACCGCGATTGGTCCTGGGAGGAGATCCAGGTCGACCAGGGCGATGACGCGCCGGTGGAGCTGACCGCCACCGCGCGGGTGCGGCCGGCCATGGGGGGCGGGTCCTGATGGCCGAGCAGGCCGGGCGGTTCCGCGCGCCGAGCTCGTTCGACGTGCGCGCCGCGCTGGACACGCTGCGCGAAGACTGGGGCGGCACGGTCGCGCGCTTCGATGCGACCCGGGCCAGGGTCGCGGAGCAGTACGAGACGAGGATCGGCCCGCTGGGCTCGGTCCAGGACGTGATGGAGGCCCGCATCATGCACCTGGAGGGGGAGCTGGACATCCTGCTGCGGGCCGTGGGCGTGGATCGCGAGGAGTTGCCGGCCTCGCTGGCATGGCTGAGGTCGAGACCGAAGGAGGAGAGCTGATGGCTGCTCGGGTGCCGTTCGTGGTGCGGTCGGAGATCACGGGGCTGGTGGACCACTACGCGCGGCGGTGGGGCTGCGTGAACTGCCGCCAGGTGCAGGTGCGGCTGGCGGAGTTGACCGGGGACCAGGGGGTGGAGGGCCTCTTGGAGGACGAGTTGCTGATCGCCATGGGTCACCTGGGTCGGGTCCACCAGGACGAGCCGTCCACGGCCTACCTGGTCGCGTAGCGGGACCTCCCGCGGCATATGCGGGAGGTCCCTGGATTGATCCTACAAAACGCTGAGAGCCCGTCACCCTGGGGAGGGTGGCGGGCTCTTGCC
Organism: Kitasatospora sp. NPDC002522; assembly: GCF_053595195.1. NCBI lineage: Bacteria > Bacillati > Actinomycetota > Actinomycetes > Kitasatosporales > Streptomycetaceae > Kitasatospora > Kitasatospora sp. NPDC002522. Next base: position 69,003 of record NZ_JBSFXE010000003.1, on the reverse strand, counting down.
CTGAGCACTCGGGGGGAGTGCTCGGAGCGGCGGGGGAGTAGGGGGGTCCGGTCCTCTCCCCCGTGTCGATCTGCCAGCCACGCTAGCAGTCAAACCGGTGCGTACGCTACGAAATAGGTCCGCTGGTCGAACTATAATCGAGCATCGCACCTGGTCATGACAGGCTGGACAAACTGGCGAGTGATCAGGTACGGGGGGCGGTCCACGCGGCGGCCCAGGTGACCGGCCCAACGATGCCGTCGACCACCAACCCCTTCTCCTGCTGGAATGCCCGGCAAACGCCGGCGGACTGCGGCCCGTACCAGCCGTCCATGTCGATCGACCAGCGGCGCGCGGCCATCTGCTGCTGCCACTGGCGGACGTCGTCGCCGTGCAGCATCGGCGACTGGACGCGCAGGTACCGGCCGGGCCACTGCGGGTAGGCCGGCGCGGCCGGAGGCGCCGGGGTCGGCGCGGGGGCGGGCTGTCCCGTCACGGTGTTGACGTGCGCGGCCGGGACGCCGCCGAGCGCGGGGTCCGCCGAGATGATGCCCTCCGGGTAGGCCGGCACCCCGTAGCCGTACGGGCCCGAGGGGCCGCGGCGGGGGCGGGTGCGCTGGTGCACGCCGTCGCCCCACGCCGAGCGGCCGTCCGCCGAGGTGTTGCCCTCGATGGTGAAGATGTTGTCGGCGTCGTAGCCGACCACGACGCCGGTGTGGGCGCCGCCCCCGTCGCCGAGGTAGAACGGGCCGCCCAGGACCGGGTACTGGGTCCAGCGGCCGTGCTGCTGCCACCAGTCGACGGCGGTGAGGCACGAGGCGGTCATGGGCCAGAGCTGGTCCATGCCGAGCTGGTGGGCGCCCCACGCCTCGAAGGTCGCGCACCAGGGCTGGTCCTGCGACCACTCCAGGCCGGGGGTCTCGGCGGAGTAGCGCTGGTGGTTGTTCCAGGTGCCGTCCGCGTTCTGGCCCTCGTGGACGCCGTCCTGGGACAGCAGCAGGTTGACGTACTCGTCGCGCATGCGAGTTCTCCTACGGGATGGTGTTGAGCGGGAAGTGGCCGCTGACGATGTACTCGTTGCCGGCGGCGATGCCGAGTCCGGAGCCGGTGGGCACGTTGACGTTGCCGCCCGTGCCGACGTACAGGTGGCCGAACGTCAGGACGCCGCCGTTGTTGCGCTGGCACCACACCGGTTGTGAGCCGGCGGGGCGGTAGCCGGCGGGCAGGGTGAACACGGGGTTGGTCGGTGCGGTCGCCCCCGCGACGAACACGCCGACCATGTGGACGTTGTCCTCGGCGTCCAGGCGGTACTGGAGCGAGTGGTAGCCGACGTTGCCGTTGAAGCTCGTGCCCGCGGCCCAGTTGGTGCCGTAGCTGGGGGTCTGCCAGGTCGCGCCGGTCTTGGTGACGGCCCCGGTGAGCTTGAAGTTGGCGGGGGTGCCTGCTTGGAGGCTGTCGAGCCGGAGTTCGCTCTTCGGCAGGCCGAAGATGCCGGCGTCGAAGATGAGCCGCGGCGCGTAGTCGGCGCTGCCGGAGGTGGTGTCGCCGGCGCCGACGAGCGTCATGGTGTTCAGGTCGGCGGTGATGTAGGCCGCGCCGCCGGTCCACTTGTTCCCGGTGTTCGGGTTGTACCCGCCGAACAGCAACTTGCCCGGGGTGAGCTGGGCGAAGGACGTGGTGCCGTCCTCGGCGGTCAAGGTGTTGTCGCTGGACTGGAGCTGGATGCGGGGGGTGCCGGCGGTGGTGCGGATGACCGCGCCGGTGATGACCTTGCCGTCGATCGCGTCCGCGGACAACTTGGTGCCGACGACCGAGCCGTCGATGAGCTGTCCGCCGTCGATGGGGCCGGTGATGGCGGAGCCGGGCAGGGTCGTGATCGGGTTGTCGAACGCCATGGTCAGGCACTCCCGGGGGTCAAGGTGGTGAGGGTCCGCCAGAGGGTGTACTGGAGGGATGCGCTGCACTTCGAGCCCGGGGTGAGGCCGGTCCACTGCATGATCACGGGCATGGTGGGGTGGATGGTGATGGGGCTCCGCTCGTCCGCGATGTCGAAGGCCGGCGACTTGGAGCCGTCGCGGATCCGGATCGGGTTGATGTACCCCTCGTAGAGCAGCACCGCGCCGTTGGTCGAGCTGTTGCCGGTGACGAAAGTCGTGGCCCGCTCGATCCGGTAGAAGTAGTCGACGTCGGGCGGGTCCCAGACGATCGTCGCGGTGCCGGAGGCGTCGGCGGTCGCGGTGCTTTCCAGCGCGGGCGGGTAGTCGACCAGGGTCACGCGCGCGCCGGTGATCGTCGACTGCTGCTGAGGCAGGAACAACTCAGCCTCCGGGGAGGAGCTTGACGATGAACGGGCGGCGCGCGCCACGGCCCTCGTACGCGTCCCATAGCGCCAGGGCGCCGATCAGGATGCCGCTGTAGCCGAGCAGCAGGGCGACGCGCTGCGAGCGGATCACTGGCCGGCGGCGGCTCACTGCCGGTCCGCCGGCGGCTCGGTGCGCTGCGGGGGCGGGGTGAGCGCGGCGCCGCCGGTGAGGCCGGCCAGGAACACCGACTCCAGGGCGGGCAACGGCTGGTGGCCGAGCGCGACCAGGACGACGTCGCCGACGAGCGCGAGCGCGGCCAGGCCGAGCAGACCGGCGGCAGGGATCAGGGCACGGACGTTCACGGTGTCTCCAGGGTGAGTTGGGCGGCGGCCGGGGGTGGAGGGCTCTGTAGGCTCGCCACGGTGCGGCCGAGAGCGTCGACGGTGCCGGACAGCGACTCGACCTGATCGGCGAGCCCGGACACGGCGTCAGGGAGCTGGGAGAGGGCGAGGATCCACAGGGCGGTGCGGCCGATCCGGCGGGCGACGTAGCCGACGATCGTCCCGACCGCGATGACGGTGCCGGCCGCTGTGCCGAGCAGAGTCAAGTTGAGGTGCATCAGTCCACCCCGCCCAGGTACAGCACGCCCTCCACGGTGCCGGTGACGACCTCCACGAACAGCGCGTCGGAGACGTTGATGCCGCCGCCGCTGGGCATGACGTTCGCGGCGGCGCCGGCCGGGAAGGCGATGACGCCGAGCAGTTGGCCGCCGGCCTCCCGGCCGTCCCACAGCCGCACCACGGCGGCCGCGCCGGTGGTCTCCCGGACCGACCAGCCGACGATCCGTCCCGCGCTCGACAGCGGGCGCTGGGAGCCGTTCGGTGCGACACCGATGGCCACCGGCCGGGCGGCGCGCAGGGCGACGCCGTTGATGGACTGCGCGAGGTCGGCCTGGAGCTGGGACAGCCACCGGATGTACTCGACCTCGGGGACCTGGTCGTCGTCCTGGTCCGGCACGGTGACGTCGAGTCGGGCGGCGGCGGGGCCGGCGTGCTGACGCCACGGCGACAGGGAGCCCATGGAGTCCTCCTACGGGACGGGGAGTTGGGCCAGCTTCTCGCTGGCAGCGTCGTTCAGGGGCTTGGTGGTGATGTAGCCGCCGAGCAGGACCAGGCCGCCGCCGACGGCGACGCCGAGCACGGCCAGGGCGACCGCGCCGAGCGCGTCGGTCATGCCGTGGCCGAGCAGGCCGCCGGACCCGCCGAGCTTCCCCGCCAGCCACCCGGGGAGCTTGAACGGGTTCAGGGGGATGCCCCAAGGGGTCAAGTCCAGCGCGGCGTCGTAGCCGGCCTGCTGGAGGCCGGCCGTCGACACGGTGCCGTCGACGTTCGCCGCGGCCGGTGACGGGGCGTCAGCGCCGCCGCTGCCCGCGGTGCCGAGCACCCGGCGCACCCGGTCTACAGCTCGAGTATTGAGCGGGGCGATCCGGATCGGGACGCCGCTGCGGGCGGCCTCCAGTACCTGGCCGCCACCGGCGTAGATCGCCACGTGGTTGCCCGGGCCCGGGTTGCCGCCGCTGTCGGGGTAGGTGAACGTCACCAGGTCCCCGGGCTGAATCTGATCGAGGCTCACGCCGACACCCGCGTTGCGCTGTTCCTGGCTGGTGCGCGGGATGTCGACGCCGATCGAGTGGAACGCCCCCTGGGTGTACCCGGAGCAGTCGTAGCCGTCGGGGCCGGTGCCGCCCCACACGTACGGCTTGCCGAGCTGGGCTCGGGCCCAGCCCAACAGGTCGGTGAGCGCGGTCACTGGAGGTTCCAGCCGCCGGGGATCGCCACCGACGACCCGTTGAACAGCGCGTGGTCGATGCCGCGGGTCCGGAGGGTCGCCTGGGTGTCGGCAGGCCGGATGCCCGGCTGGAGTTGGTAGTCCCACAGCTCGTTGGCGTTGTGGCCGTACTTCGCGGCGAGCCCGGAGTAGGTGTCGCCCGAGTGCGCGGTGTACCAGACCGTCTGCGGCCGGGGCGGCTGCTGGACCGGTGCCGGGGTGGGGGCCGGGGCCGGCCGGGGCGGTCTCTGGATCGGCACCGGCACGGGTGTCGGGATCTTGGTGACGACACTCGTGATGGGCGGGGCGGTCGTGCCCGGCTTGTTCCGCAGGTCGGAGATCTCCTTCTGGAGCCCCTCGTACTCCTGCTGCCAGGCGTTCCACATGTCGTAGGGCCCGGAGTCGAAGCCGCTGCCGGCGGCCTGCACCGCACTGGTGTTGGTGGCGTCGCCGGCGGCGGCCTTGCGCTTGCGGCCAGCGAGCAGCGCGACCACGGCGACGGTGCCGCCGGCGGCGAGCACCGCGAGGTTGCGCTGGCCGCCCACGCGCGCCGCCAGGCCGCCGCCCATGCCGCTGGCAGGTGCCTCCGGCGCAGGCCCGGGGGTGGTGGGCATCAGGCACCTCCGGAGGGCTGACGGCGCGCCAGACGCTGGGCGAAGATGCGGCGCGACGGGTCGCCGAGGGGCCCTTCGACCAGACCGGACGCGATGGTCGCGTAGCCGCCGTTGCGGTACGGCACGGTGCCGGGGCCGAGCTGGTTGCCCAGCCCGCGAAAGTCCTGCGGCGCGATGGCGTACCCGTTGAAGGTGATCGACGGGTCCTTGTCCGCGGGCCCGTACGGGTGCGTGCGGAAGCCCTGCACGCGGGTCCAGATCTCCGTCAGCAGCCCGCGCGCGGTCGACCGGCCGTTCGGGTCCTCCCCGAACTCGCTGACGGGCGCGACGTACTGGTTGGCGAACATCAGCGGCCCTGGAACGTCTTGGTGACGCTGCTCAGGCCGGCCGCGCCCTCGCGGATCAGTGTGCCGCCGCCGCTCGCGTAGTTGAGCGCCAGGTAGAGGGCGATCAGGCCGCCGGACACGGCCAGGTAGTGGTTGAAGAAGCCCTTCATCGGGTCACCTCACGTGTAGAGCGCGGTAGCGGACGTGGTCCACTCGGCGGGCAGCAGGGTGCCGCCGGTGGACGGTGCAGGGGCGGAGGCCGGCGGCGCCGCCCCGCCGTGCTTGCGCAGGTCGGGGATGGCCGGGACGGTCGGGTCCAGGACGTGGTTGATGACGGCGGCGAGGCTGGTCAGCAGACCTCCCGCGCGCTCGGCCGCGGCGTTGCTGCTGACCGCGGCCTCCAGCAGCGCGAGGCCGAGCATCCCGGTGAACAGGGCCCGCCAGTTCATAGGAGGTTGAGCCGTCCGAGCATGTCGCCCGCCACGATCTGGGTGATCAGCCAGACCCCAGCCACGACCAGGAAGATTCCGCCGCTGTTCATGCCGTCCTCCGCTGGATCGGTCCGCCGGTCCCCTCCGGGGCGAGGCCCTGGAGGGGCTTGTTGAGGAACTTCGCGGACAGCCACCCCCGCCACCCGGCTGCCCCGTACCGGATGTAGGTGATCGCCACCGTGTAGAGCAGCAGGCCTGTGAGAAGGCTCCCCGCGTCCCGGGCCCGCGTGGGCGGGGTCAGGGTGGGCCGCCAGCGGCCCTTGGACAGGTAGTCGGCGGACGCCTGGGCGCCCTTGCCGACCGCGGCCCCGGCGCGCGCCGCCCGGCCGGGTCCGGCCGCGGCCGGCTCCTCCTCGTCCGGCTCGGCCGCACCCTCGTCGTAGGCCTGCTCCAGGTCGGCGCGGCCCCGCGTCGACCCGGCGCGGTCCCGACGTTCCCGGCCGGACTGCCGGGCCGCCGCGACTTGCCGGCCGATGATCTGACGGTCGGTCGGATCACCCGGGTCCAGCCGGAGTTCGCCGGCAGGTCGGCCGCGGTGCTTAGCCACCGAGGGAACCGGAGACCTTGACCGGCCCGACGCGCACGCTGGTGGACACCGCGGCCAGGCCGAACGCGCCGAGCAGCAGCGCGCCCACCCAGAACATCGGGTTGTTGGGGTGCAGCAGCTGCGTGGTGCCCTTCGCGGCCGGCGCCGGGCCGGCTACCTGCGCCAGCGGGGTGTCGTCGCGTGTCGCCGACGGGGAGGCGAAGCCCATGCCGTATTTGGCGGTCGGGCTGGGGCTCATCCAGGAGGCGGTCGCCATGTCAGCTCCCCGCGCCGGCCTGGAAGATGGTCTCCTGGACGTACTCCAGCGCGGCGTTGGTCAGGGTCAGACCGGACTGGTAGGTCGTCACCAGCCGCAGGTCGGACGTGGTGCCCATGTCCACGGCGTCCCGGAAGGCGTTCTCGTTGGCGAAGTCGATGCAGCCCACGCCCCAGACGCCGCCCACGTCGGTGTTGTACATGCGCTCGTTGACGAACCGCAGGTGCGAGCCGGTCAGGTACTCGTCCGGGGTCTCGTTCGAGCCGTACCGCCACGCGATCTTGCCGTAGTTGGTGGCGTTCATCTGGAGCGGCGAGCCGACACCGGCACCGTTCCAGGTCTGGAACAGGGTGCGGAGCATCGTCTTGCCGGCACCCTGGCCGATCAGCCGGCTCTCGATCTCGCCGTTGCCGAGCTGGGTGGTCCGGCTCTGGATGAACGAGTGGAAGAGCGACAGGTCCGGGACGACGATCTGGCCGTCCGAGCCGATCGGCACCGAGTACTTGACCGTGGTGACCTGCATGGTGCCGGTGAGGGCGACCGCGCCGTTGCCGGTCAGCGTGAACAGGTTCGACGCCAGCTCGGAGTCGACCTGGATGGTCAGGTCGGTGCTCGACGTCGCGGCGAAGATGGCGCCGGCCAGGTCGATCTCGTCCTCGGCGATCGGGACGATCCAGTACAGGTCAACGTTGTAGGTGCCGTTGGCCAGCGCGGAGGTGTTCGAGCCGACACCCCACGACTCGGACGCCGAACTGAAGGTGCCGTTCTGCACCGACGCGCCGGTGACGGTCTGCGGGACACCGCGGTCGGTGAAGTCGGACTTCTTCATGAACTCGCGGGCCTTGAGCTTCAGGCCCGACGCGTTGATGACGTTCGACGCGCCGTTCGCGGTGAAGCGCACCGCCTTGAGCATGTCGTAGGGCCACCGGCTGGTGGACGCGACGGTGCCGCTGCCCGGGGTGACGACCAGCGAGCCGGTGAACCGGATGATCGCCGAGCTGATGATGTCGGACTTCTTCAACTCCCACGTGTTCTGGGTGCCGAAGCCTCCCCACGCCTGCGACCCCTCGGAGAAGGTCTTGCGACGGGTGCGGGCGAAGAACTCCGGCGGCCGGACGCTCTCCGACGGCACGGCGATGCCCTGCATGTACCGGACGGGACCCGTGGTCCCGGTGACTGCTGCGGTCATCAGCCGTTCCGCCTCACTGCGTAGTCGCGCAGGGTCTGAAGACCCGGGATGGGGAGCCGGTCAGCGGCCAGGTTGAGCGCGACCAGCGAAAGGACAGAGGTCAGGGCGACGGAGGCGTAGAACGCCAGCCCGCGGCCGGCCCCCATCAGGAGCCGTGCCGGAAGGACATGCCGCGGCCGTACTTGTCGTAGGCGACCGTGACCGCCAGGGCGACGACGGCGGTCAGGAGAAGGCCGTTCAGGCGCATGGGAAACCCCCAGGTCGAGAGTGGTTCTCTCGACGCTGGGGGATACCTGCGGGACGCCGGAAGATGATCTCCCGGGCTAACTTTCGATGCGCTCGGCGGTGACCTCCACCCGCACCTGCACCCTGATCCGGTACCGCCCGTGCTCGGACCAGAGGCGGGGGAAGTGCTCCTCGATCCGGTCGACTTCGGGCTGGTGGAGACTGCGGGGGCCGGCACCCGGGTCCGCCATGCGGTGCGGGTCGAGTGCCTGCTGGAGCAGGTGCACGCGGTGCGTGCGCGTGTGGTCCAGGTAGTCCGCGATGTCCTGGGGGAGCGGGCTGTCCGCCTGCTCCGCGTGCGGGAGCGTCACTCCCTGCTCGGCCAGCCACAGCCCCATCACCCGGGTGAGGCCGCGCCAGCAGTCCCCCCAGCCCTGCTCCAGCTCGTCGTCGGTGAACGACGCGTTGGTGACCTGGCTGCCGTCTGGCCGCCAGACCCCCTGCCATCCATCCGGGGTGATGCCGAACTCGTACGCGCAGCGCGAGGGGCACCGCACCCGGGCCGGCGGCGGGCCGGGCACGAGGCGGTGCTTGCGGTAGGCCGCGAGCAGCTGCCTGTCGTAGGTGTCCATCAGCCGACCTGGCCCGGGAACGGCGGGACGGGCGCCGGCGGCGGGGTCAGCGCGATGGCCGGCTGGTAGGCGGTGGCCGGGTCGGGCGCGATGTTCTGCACGGGCAGCGCGCCCGGGCCGTATGCGGTGGTCGCCGGCGGCTGCTCGGGCGTCTTCTGCATGTCGAGCGGCGCCGGGTCGGCCGGGGCCTGGGTGCCGGCCGCGGTGTCGATGTCGGCGTGCAGCTGCTCGCGGTCGGTGCCGGACGGCATCGGGACGGCGTCGGCCAGGCGGTGGAGGATCTCGGACAGGGTGGGCATGGAGGGGTCCGTTCCGTGCTGGTGGTGGGTGGGTCAGGATCGGCGCGCGATGCCGGCGTTGGCCCACATCACCGCTTGGTCGATGCTGTCGACGGCGTGCGTGAGCTCGGGGGAGCCGGGCACGTAGGAGTTGAGCAGGCGCGCGAAGTCGAGGCCGGCCGCGCGCACCTGCTCGTAGAGCTCAGGCTGACCCGGCCGCGGCGGGTGGTAGCTGAACCGCTCGACCAGCTCGGCGTCGTGCTCCTGCCGGGCGATCTCGGGGAAGGCCCTGTAGAGGCCCTCGTCTCCGCTCAAGTCGTGCTCCGATCAGGTGAGTTGGAACGGGGGGACGCGGTACAGGCGGTGCTCTTCGGCGACGTACAGCGTCGACCAGTGGGCGCCGCGGCGGGCGGTCTCGTTGAGCACCGCGGCGAGCTTCCCCGGTGCGATGCCGATGTTCTCCGCGATGCGAGCGACGTCCAGGGTGTTGGGCAGGTCGAACATCAGGACGCGGTCGGCCTGCGCCATCACGAGCGGGTCAACACCCTTCGGCCGGGGGCCGCAGAGCAGTGCGCTCGTCTTGTGGTGGCGGGACTGGTGCAACAGCAGCCTGCCGTTGCGGCCGGTCCGGCCGGCCTTGAAAACCTCGCCCATCTCGTCCACCCAGACCAGCACCCGCCGGTCCTTCGGGTACAAGGCCGCCGCGAGCGCGCGGTCGACGTCGTCCTCGAAGGTGTCGGCGGCCGGGTCGGCGATCCACCGGACCGTGACGGGGACGGCCGGGTCCTGGCGGGGCGGGAGTTCGTGGGGCGGCTGCCCGCGGAGCACGATGACGTCCTGGTCGTCGCCGGGGTCGGCCGACCCGTTGATGTCGATGACGTACCGGTCGGTCGCCGGCCAGCCACGGAAGTGCTCCCGAGCCGCCGCGCTCTTGCCGCTGCCCTTCCGGCCGACCGCGACGATGATCTGGTTCGCCGACGGGTCGATGACCGGGTACGGGAAGTCCGCGGTCACGCTGCCGCCGGGGCGCTCTCGCCCGCGTCGCCGAGCTGCCGCGCGGCGCGGAGCTGCTGACGCATCGACACGTTCCGCCAGACGTAGCCGCCCAGGGCGAGGACCAGGTCCACGACGTCCAGGGCGTCGCTGTTGCCGGTCGCTCCCTCCGGGAGGCGGCGGAACGCGATCCGGGCGGCGGGCCGGGCGATCGCCTCGATCTCGCCGTCCTCCGGGCGCCACAGGCCGTAGTGCTGCTCGACCGGGTCGGCCGCGATCCGGGCGAGCTGCCGGGTCACGGTGTCCAGGACACCAGACAGGCCCTTCTGGATCGCGGCGCGGGTGATCCGGACCGGTTCACCACCCGAGGGGGTGCCGCCAGACCCTCCGGGTCCGCTGGGGAGGTCGTCCGGCGCGGGGGTCGACCAGGTCGGGTCCTCGCCGCTGGGGCTGCTCGGGCTGTCGCTCGGGTTCGGGTTCGAGGACGGTGACGACAGCGGGTCCGGGCTCGGCGGGGTGGCCGGCTCCTGGAACAGCGGGCTGTTCGGGCGCTGCTGAGGGATCGTCGGCTCGGCCTGCTCGGCCGGCACCTCGCTGCTTGGGCTGGGGGACATCCCAACTCACCTCTCGTACGTCGTCGTCGGCCTCCGGCGCGGGCTCAACGGCCTTCTCGTCGGTGGGTGGGCGCTGCTCGCGCGGGACCCGCTTCGCTACCACGTGCAGCGAGCAGCCCTCGGTCGCGCAGGGGCCGTCCCAGGTGACTCTGCCCGGGGCTGACACGGTCTCAGTGACGTGGCCCGCCGTGCAGGTGCCGCGGACGCGCACTGATCCGCCTCGGCGACGACTGGCTGACGGTGGCATGGGGATACTCTGACGTGGGGTCCACCGATACCGGAACGTATCAATTTCGGGAGGACCCATGCCCGCAGCTATCGCCACCGGATACCCCGAGCGACTGGCCGCCTCCGCCGACTACGTCCGCGACTGCCGCGAGCGCTACCAGGCCGCCCTCGCTGCCCGCAACGACCTGATCGTCAACGCCGTGGACGATGGGCTCTCCGGCTACACCGTCGCCCGCGCGGTCGGGCTGAGGCAGCCTCAGATCATCCGGATCTGTTCCGAATCACAGCCGGACGCCCACGACCAGAGGTAACGTCCGCAGGACACACAGCGGCCCCCAGCCACATGTTCCGTGGCTGGGGGCCGCCTTGTGCCCCGCGGACCCCTCCGGACCGGTCGTCTTCACGGCCAGGCCACCCGCAGCGAACACGGCATAAGCCGCATCTACCGCAGGTCGGGGCACTGCTACGCGAGGGTACCAGCGGGCGATACCTCCACGGATCACCATCACGCACCCCACACCCCAATGGCCGGAAATCGCGCGCCCTTTGCCGAACCGGGACGCAGCGGACGGTCGCGTCCGCGACCGACACCCCCGGCAACCCGCCCCTGCGGCCCGCGCGTTCACCGCCCCGGCCTGCTCGGCCGCGGCCGGCCTCCCAGACCGGGCCGGGCGCGGCCCGCGGTTGCCCTGCCGTACCTCACCAAGCCACCCACCCCCGCGTGGCGGAGGTGGTAGCGCAGCGTAGCTGCGAAAGGTTGTAAACAGCAACTAGGGTGAAGGGTGAAGGGTTGCGTATGGTTTCGTGAAAGATGCCCCGCGCGCGCCCGGGTGGCGAGAAATGCCCATAACTCCTTCATCCCTCCACCTTCGCAGGTCAGAGCACTTCCAACCCTTCACCCGGGGAATCGGCGGCGTGAAAATGCCCCCGGGCCTCACGGTGGAGGCTCGGGGGCAGGTAACTACACACGGTTATCGGGCGGCGGGAATTTCGCCTTGGACGGGCTCGGCGGGCGGCTGTGGTGCGGACCGGCGGGCACCGGTTGGCCAGCCGCTCTCCTCGTCCTCCTGGTCCTCCTCATCGAGCAGCATCAGGCCGCTGTACTGGCGGCCGACCTTGGTGCTCTTCTTCGAGTAGCCGGCGGACTCCATGAGGCTGGCGAACGCCTTCTCCGAGCCGGCCTGTTCGCCGACTGAGCGGCACCACGTGGACCAGGCGGTGTACAACTCCCGGGCGCGGACGGCGCTGTGAGGGTTCGCCATGGTTCGCTCCTCCAGGAACCGGCCGATAGCGTTGTTGTCCTCCTGGTACGCCTGGGTGCGGGCGCGCACCGCATCGGGCGGGTTGAGCCCCTGCTTCTGGTAGGCCAGCCACCCCTCATACACCCAGGACAGGACAGCGTCCGCTGCTGCCCGGAGCTTGGCCGGCAGCTCCGGATCGCGCTCGTCCTCCGGGATCACGACGTCGAACGGGACCACCAGGAGCCGGCGCCACACGGCCGGGTCGTCGGCGGAGACCTTCGGCAGGTAGTTGGTGAGCATCACCAGCGTGTGGCTCGGGTCGAACGTGATCGGGTTGGAATGCATCCAGTTCGCCTGGATCGGATCTCCACCAACGAGCCTCTTCATGGTGGCCTCGGCGAACCGCTTATCGCGGTCCGTCTCAGAGCAGAACACCAGGCGCTGACCCTTGAGCGCCATCTTGAAAGCGCCGTGCCGCTCATTCTTCGATTCCATCAGAATTGCCGGATCTGCCTCGTCGGCGTAGTCGCCGAAGGTGTGCATGATGGCGTCTCGCAGGGTGCCCTTGCCGTTCGCGCCGGTGCCGGTGAAGATCGGCAGCACGTGTTCCGTGACTCGGCCGAGCATGGCGTAGCCGAACAGCCGCTGCACGAAGGCGCGCACCTCCTCATCAGGGAGGACCCGGGCCAGGAAGTTCTCCCAGTCCTGGCTGATGTCGCCAGTGATGCTGCCGCGGGACAGCTTGGTGATCAGGTCCTCGCGCCGAGCGGGCCGGATGTTGCGCTCTTGAAGGTCGACCGTTCCGCCTGGGGTGTTGAACAGGTGGGGGTGGGAATCCATCTCGCTCGCGGCGGTGGAGACCGGAAAGAGTGCGCCTGCGATTTCCGCGATTCCCGCCATTCCGGATTTCGACTCGCACCTGCGAATGTCCTGGTACAGCTCGTCCCGCTCTTTCCCCTCGTACCTATCGAGTTCGCGCAGTGCAGACTTCAGTGTCTGCCGCACGGCGCGGGTTTCCACTCGCTTCTCATCCGACTTCCACCGGTGCTGGTCCCAGAGGTCCCAGCCGATGCCGTGGACGTACCGGAGCGCCCTGCCGTGCTCGTGGATGAAGCGCTCCGCGAACCGGAGCTGACCGCGGTGCATCTCGACCGGACGCGGTGCCGGGGTCGGGCGCGCCGGCGACTGGCCGTCCCGACGGGCCTCCCTCGCGCGGGCGAGGTCGATCGGGTTCGGCGACGGCAGGGCGTTGACGACGGTGTCGTCGCTGGGCGGCTGCGGGGGGATCGTCACGCCGCAGCCCCCCGCTGGCCAGCGGTCCAGCCGGATTCCACCGTGCGGCGCGCTTCGGCCTCGGCGGTCCGGCCGCGACCGACGGAGGCCGGCACCAGGTGCCGCTGCACCTCCTCCAGGGTGAGCACCCGCGGTGCGGTGTGCGCGAGCTCGGCCAGGTGCCGGGCGCGGGCGAACAGCATCCGGTTGCCCTCCCCGGCCGGGGCGTCGGCGACGTCCTGGGCGGCGCCGGCGAGCGCGGACTGCGCGTACCGGTCGGCGCGCCGTCCGTACTGCACGGGAGTCGGCGGTGTGGGTGCCGGCGGTGGCGCGGCCGGCCGCCGGAGGAGCTCGGCCAGGGCATCCGGCAGCGGCGCGGGCCGGACCGCCGGCGGGCTGATCCGCTCGTAGGGTCGGCCGTGCTTCGCCGAGTAGGAGCCGGCCGCGATGACGTACCCGCCGACGCCACGGACGTCGACCAGCGGGCCGATATGCCCAGGCGCGGGCTCACCGCTCGGATCCTTGGCCCGGCCGGTGCCGGTTCGGCATCCGATCGGGTCCCCGGGCATCACGAAGTATAGGTGGACGCCCCCAGACGGGGTGAGCACGGTGTACGTCTCCGGCCAGGTGAGGCCGAGCTCCGCCAGGCGTACGGCGAAGACGTCGGTCCCATCCTGGCAACCGGACCAGCGGTCGGTGAGCCCCGCCGGCCCCTTTGGCATGTCGCAGTCGACCACCAGGTAGTGGTCGGTGAGCAGGCAGACGTGGGCGCGCGGGAACAGGGTCGACCACCAGGCATCGACCAGGCTCGGGCTGCAGAACTTGGCGCGGTCCTCGCCCGCGCCGAATCCCTGGACCAGCGGGCGCTTGGTGGCCTGGCTGCCGGGCATCACGGGGTGCCCGCGTCGGCGCCAGGTGTGGGCGACCGCTAGCTGGTAGACGAGAGTGCCCAAGCCCGAGCCGGGGGTGGAAGGCGTAGTAGCGGACCGTCCGACGGACAGCCCGGTGTCGTCCTGCCCCGGCCGGGTCTCCTCCCCAGGAGTCGCGGCGGGGCAAGGCGGTTCAGTCGACGTGATCGACTCAGGCATGGAAGCTCCAGCGCGTGAGTCGTCGGCAGGTTGGACCCCTGGACCGGCACGACGAGAGTGTGCTGCCGGAAGAGATCCTTCCGGCCCGTCATGTTGTATCCGATTCAGGGGCGTTGACACAAGAACCTGTGCCTCGGTACGGTCATCCCATGGATGAGATGCAGGAAGGCATCACGGGTAGCGTCCGTGCGCTTTCAGCCTGGCGACGCGAAAGCCAGGCCGATCTGGGGGCTCTGCTGGGGCTGTCGGCGGTCACGATCGCGCAGCGGCTGAATGGTCGACTGGCGTGGACGCTGAAGGACGTGAGTGCTCTTTGCAAGCACTACGGCCTGACGTTTGACCAGCTCACGAAGGGTCCGGCCTCATGGCTCGGGCTCGATCAGGAGGTGGGATCTACGCCACCGTAGGTGCCCGGTAGCGGTGCGTGATCTCCGCCACCCGGCCGCACCGGCTACCCTCGGAGGCGGCCGGGCGAGCACCAACGGGAGGACGCGACGTGTCCACAGGCGCCGTGCGCGACGAGAAGTCGCGCCGCAAGCAGATGATGATCCGCGCCCTGATCTACATCGCGGGCACCCACCTGTTCGCCGGGTTCGTCATCCTGCTGTTCGCCCTCGGCGGGCGGCACTGACCACCGGGGCGCGCTGCCGCTGACGGCGGGTCAGTCCGCGGCGGGCAGGACCCGGGCGGCGACCTTCGCCAGGTGGGCGTCGAGCGCGGCCGGCGGGTCCGGATGCACCCGGATCAGCGCCACCAGCGCGGTGATCACCACGTCGCAGAGCTCGCCCGCCACGTCGTCCCAGGAGTGCGAGAAGCCCTTGCGCGGGTTCTGGCCCATCGCGCCGATCACCGCCTCGGCGACCTCGCCGGCCTCCTCGCTGAGCTTCAGGCACTGCAACACCCGCTGCATCTCCGGCGGTTGGGTGCTGCCCCGCTCCAGCCAGGCCGCCAGGGCGCGCACCGTCTCCCACTGCCGCTCGTCCACGCCGTCCCCTCGCTCGTCCGCCGCGGCACGACCGAACGCCGCCCGCGCCACGGTGACCGTACCGGGTGCGGGCGGCGGTGGGCGGGCGGTCAGTGCAGCCGCTGCTGCCAGTCGATCGGGACGTGGCCGGCCGGACCCGGGGTGGGCTGGGTGACCGGATGCGCGGTGGGGGCAGCCAGCGTCGGGCCCTCGTAGAACTGCTCGGTCTCGGTGTTCCAGAACCAGTCCTCGCCCGGCTCGAAGCTGGTCAGGAACGGATGGCCGGCCGCGCGGGCGTGCGAGGTCGCGTGTTGGGAAGGCGAGGAGTCGCAGCAGCCGATGTGTCCGCAGGCGGCGCACCGGCGCAGGTGGAACCACCAGCCCGCGCCCTGGCCGGCCAGGCACTCCAGGCAGCCGTCCCCGCTCGGCGGCACGTTCGGGTCGATCCCGGGGATCGTCTCATCGCTCATCGCGGCACCTCCGTCGCCAGCCTATGCCCGCCGCCGCCGCGGCGGCGGCAGGCGCACGGGTGCGCCTCCCGCGCTGGCCCGGCGCCGTGCGTACGGCGAACTCGCCACCGTTCACGCGGGCGGACTCGCCAGCGGTCGCGGGGGGACCCGCCGCCGTTCACGCGGTGCGCTGACGGCGGGTCAGGCGGGTGCGGGGCGCGGGGTGAATCCGGCCGCGGGCTGGGCGGGAAGGCGGATTCCGTGCTGATCTACAGTGCTGTAGATTCGGGCGGGGGTCGGCTCACGGCACGACTCCGGGGGTAGACCCAGGGGGTCGGGGGCGAAAGGCCGTCAGGCGTGGGGCACCGGGCCGAACCGCCGTGTCGGGTACGGGGAAAAAAGGATCACAGGAGGCACAACATGGGAGTCTCGCTCGCGAAGGGCGGCAACGTCTCGCTGACGAAGGAGGCCCCGGGGCTCACCTCCGTCATCGTCGGCCTGGGCTGGGACGTGCGCGCCACCACCGGCGCCGACTTCGACCTCGACGCCAGCGCGCTGCTGTGCAGCGAGGCCGGCCGCGTCCTCAGCGACCAGCACTTCGTCTTCTACAACAACCTGCGCAGCCCCGACGGTTCGGTCGAGCACAGCGGCGACAACCTGACCGGCGGCGGTGGCGGCGACGACGAGCAGATCAAGGTCGACCTCGCCACCGTGCCGCCGCAGGTCGCCAAGGTGGTCTTCCCGGTCTCCATCTACGACGCCGAACAGCGCCGGCAGAGCTTCGGCCAGGTCCGCAACGCCTTCATCCGGATCGTCAACGAGGCCGACGGCAGTGAGGTCGCCCGCTACGACCTCACCGAGGACGCCTCCACCGAGACCGCCATGGTCTTCGGCGAGCTCTACCGCTATGGCGCCGAGTGGAAGTTCCGTGCCATCGGCCAGGGTTACGCCTCCGGGCTGCGCGGCATCGCGCTCGACTACGGCGTCAACGTCTGACCCGTACCCGCTGGTCGCCGACCGTCCCGTCCCTGCGGCGGGGCGGTCGGCTGCCGTTCGGTGACGGTTCGTCCGGTGCCGTTCGGGGAGTGTCGGTGTCGGGCCGCGCGGCGCGCTGTGGCAGGCTCGGCGGCATGGAACAGCGAGAACTCGGCCGGACCGGGCGTCCGGTGTCGGTGGTGGGCCTGGGCACGTGGCAGCTCGGCGCGGACTGGGGCGTGGTCCTGGAGAGCGACGCGCTCGCGGTGCTCGACGCGGCCGTCGACGCCGGAGTGACCCTCTTCGACACCGCGGACGTCTACGGCGACGGCCGCAGCGAGCAGTTGATCGGCCGATTCCTGAAGGACCGGCCGGACGCGCAGGTCATGGTCGCCACCAAGCTCGGCCGCCGGCTGCCGCAGCTGCCGGGGAACTACACCCTCGCCAACTTCCGCGAATGGACCGACCGTTCGCGGCGCAACCTGGGCGTGGACCGACTCGACCTGGTCCAACTGCACTGCCCGCCCAGCTCGGTCTACTCCGACCAGCAGGTCTACGACGCGCTCGACACGCTGGTCGAGGAGGGCCGCACCGCCGCGTACGGGGTCAGCGTGGAGACCTGCGACGAGGCGCTCAGCGCGATCGCCCGGCCCGGCGTGGCCAGCGTGCAGATCATCTTCAACCCGTTCCGCCGCAAGCCGCTGGACCGGGTGCTGCCCGCCGCCGAGAAGGCAGGCGTGGGCATCATTGCCCGCGTCCCGCTCGCCTCCGGGCTGCTGTCCGGCAAGTACACCAAGGACACCCTGTTCCCCGCGGACGACCACCGCACTTACAACCGGGACGGCTCCGCGTTCGACCAGGGCGAGACCTTCTCCGGCATCGACTTCGCCACCGGCGTGGAGGCCGCCGCGGAGTTCTCCGCACTCGCCCCGCCCGGGGCCACCCCCGCGCAGACGGCGCTGCGCTGGATCATCCAGCAGCCCGGCGTCACCACCGTCATCCCCGGCGCCCGCAACCCCCGGCAGGCCCGGGACAACGCCGAGGCCACCGCGCTGTCGCCGCTGAGCGCGCAGACCCTCACCGCGATCGAGGACATCTACGACCGGCGGCTGCGCGCCCAGGTCCACCCGCGCTGGTAGCCGCGGCCGGGCGGGGCGGGCGGCGCCGGCGAGGCTGGTACGTCCGGTCGTGCTGCCCGTGGAAACCGCCTTCCGCAGGGGTGCGGAAAGCGGTTGCCGGGTGCCGATCCGGGCAGCTACGGCAGCGGCTCGGCGTGCAGCGGGGTGGCCGGCGACTGGTGGCCGCCGCTGGCGAGCATCCGCACCTCGCCCTGGTCGCTGATCTCCGCCTGCACGATGCCGGACGCGTCGGCGTACACCGGATACCCGCCCGGCCCCTTCGCGCCGGTCGCCTCGACCACCACCACGTCCTGCGCGGCGTGGCCGCCGATCTCGCCGGGGAAGGTCAAAGCGAATCGTCGGGCCATCTCGGTGCCTCCATCGCGGGTCGGCCCCCCGTCTCATCGTAGGCGGGGGGCCGACGGCGGTCGCGGCGCACGCGCGGTCGCGCCCCGCCGGTGGTCGAGGTACCGGAACGACACGGCACGCTCCGGCCGCCGGCAGGGCCGGGGCGGTGAGTGTCGGCCGCTGGCGGGGTCGGGTCGGGGGCGGTGGGTGTCGGCCGCCGGCAGGGCTCGCGCGGTCAGACCAGCAGGTGCAGGTGCTGCTCGGACGGGCCGACCCGGACGGTCTGGCCCCAGGTGAGCAGCAGGGCGTCCGACTCGATGCCGTCGCCGAACGCCACCAGGCGCTCCGACTCGACGGTCAGGCTGAGCCGGTCCCGCTCCGACAGCAGGCCCTGGACGCGGGAGGTGCCGGTGACCGGTGACGGCCAGGCCTCCCGGACGAACCAGGACAGCTGCCGCGCGGTCGGCTCCGGCAGCGTGAGCCGGCTGCCGCGCTCCAGCCACGTCGAGCGGCACCAGCCAGTCGCACCCGTCCCGGTGCCCACCAGCACCCCCGAGGACGCCTGCGACTCCGCCGCGCCGCCCGGTGCGTCCAAGCGGTAGCGGGCGGTCTGGTGGCCGGGCTGGCCGAGGTAGATCTCGTTCAGCGCCAGCAACCGCTGGGTGTCGTCCGCGACCGCCTCGACCATGGTGCGCCGCTCCAACCGCCGCTCCACGCCCGGCTCCACCGCCGCCCGCAGCAGCCGTCCCGCCTGCCCCGCACGGTGCCGCACCAGTACGCCCGGATTGCGGCCCGGCTCCGCGTCCACCCCGATCACCGGCTGCCCGGTCAGGTACTTCGCGGTGTTCGCCACCAGACCGTCCTGGCCGACCACCACCACGACGTCCTCCGGCCCGAACAGGAACCGGTCCAGGTCCGTCCGCTCCACCCGGGTCTGCCGCCAGTCCAGCGGCACCGCCGCCGCCACCTCGGCCAGCGCCGTGCGGCTCAGCTGGTGGCGCTGCTCGGCCTCCTCCAGCGAGCGGCCGCGCCGGGCCAGGAAGAACTCCGCCTGGCCGCGGGTGCCGTGATGGGCGATCAACTCCTCGAACTCGGTACGGCGGTGCACCAGCACCACCCGCGGCGCGAGGCTCATGGCCGCGCTCCCGGGTGGCCGGCCCCGGCGTCGATGTCGGTCCGGGTGCCGGCCGCCGGGGCCGACAGCCGGGTGAGCAGGCCGGTCAGCACGTCCGGGGTGAGGGTGATGTTGTCGATCCGCGGCAGGTGCTCGGCGAGCCGGATCAGCGCCAGCGCCTGCAGGACCTGCGGACCCACCTGCTGGTGCGCGGCCAGCCAGGCCGCCTCCGCCGCCGCCTTCGCCTCGCCCAACGCCCGGGCCGCCTCGGCCTGCTGGACCGCCAGCAGACCGGCCGCCTCCGCCTCGGCCACCGCCAGCCTGGTCCGGCGCGCCGCCTCGGCATCCGTGCGCACCGCGTCGGCCGCCGCCTTCTGCTCCGCCTCACGGCGCGCGTTCTCGCCCTGCTGGGCCACCAACTGCTCCTCGCGGCGCGCCAGTTCGATCCGACTGGCGAGCTCGTTCTCGGCGATCGCCCGCTCCCGCTCCACCGCCACCGCGCGTCGCTCGTACGTCGCCCGGTCGGCCTCCTGCTGCACCCGCTCACGGGCCGGGGTGCGCAGCGCCCGCTCCATCTCGGCCTCCGGGCGCACCGCCGTGACCCGTACCGCGATCACCGCGAGCCCGATCTCCGCCAGCCGCGGCTCCGCGGCCAACCCCTCCGCGATCCGCTCGCGGACCGCCGTCACCCCGTCGACCAGGGTGTCCGCCAGCGGAGTCGCGGCGATCAGCTGCAACGCGTGCTGCTGCGCGGTCTCGGTCAGCACGGTGCCCAGCTGGTCCAGCGGCTCGCTGCGCCAGGCGCCGGTGTCCGGGTCGATCCCGAAGTCCACCCGGGTGGCCGCGGTCGCCGGGTCGGTGATCCGGTAGGTGACCGTGGCCTGCACCGCGAGGTCCTGGAAGTCCGCCGTCCTGGCGTGGAACATCATCGCCAACTCGCGGTCGTCCGCCGGTACTTCGGAGATCGCCGCGGCCAGCGGCCGGAACCAGAAGGCCAGCCCCGTGCCCTCGTGCGCGAGCTTGCCGCCCTGTAGGTGGCGGACGTGGCTGGTCGGGGCGGCGCGCAGGTGGCGGAAGCCGAAGCGGCGGGTGATGTCGGCCATCGGGATCGGTGTCCTCTCTTTTCGTCGCAATGACGATAACGCGCGCGGGGCTTTGTCGTCAATACGACGAAAAGGGGGTGTGGTGGGGGTGCCCGGCGATGCGGGATGCTGCGGAGTCGGCGGAGCTAGCGGCGGCGGTGGCGACCGTGGTTGCGGTTGCGGCGGTGGCGAACGGGAGTGGTGGTTGATGGTCAGGGTGGAGCGGGACGGGGCGGTGTGGACGGTCGTCCTGGACCGGCCGGCCGCGCGGAACGCGGTGGACGGTCCGACGGCGGAGCAACTCGTCGAGGCCTTCGAGGAGTTCGGCGCCGACGAGGAGGCCGCCGTCGCGGTGCTGTGGGGCGCGGGCGGGACGTTCTGTGCCGGTGCGGACCTGAAGGCGGTGGGCACCGAGCGCGGCAACCGGCTGGCGGCGGACGGGCCCGGCCCGATGGGCCCGACCCGGATGACGCTCGGCAAACCCGTGATCGCGGCCGTGGCCGGCCATGCCGTCGCGGGCGGGCTGGAG
Organism: Kitasatospora sp. NPDC002522; assembly: GCF_053595195.1. Taxonomy (NCBI): domain Bacteria; kingdom Bacillati; phylum Actinomycetota; class Actinomycetes; order Kitasatosporales; family Streptomycetaceae; genus Kitasatospora; species Kitasatospora sp. NPDC002522. Next base: position 48,321 of record NZ_JBSFXE010000003.1, on the reverse strand, counting down.
TTGGCGCTCTGGTGCGACCTGCGGGTCGCGGCCGCCGACGCGGTCTTCGGGGTCTTCTGCCGCCGCTGGGGCGTGCCCCTGATCGACGGCGGGACGGTGCGGCTGCCGCGCCTGATCGGCGAGAGCCGCGCCATGGACCTGATCCTCACCGGCCGCCCCGTCGACGCCGAGGAGGCCCACCGCATCGGCCTGGCCAACCGCCTGGTCGGCGTCGGCGAGGAACGCGCGGCGGCCGAGCAACTCGCCCGCGAACTGGCCGCCTTCCCGCAGACCTGTCTCCGGCACGACCGACTCTCCGCGCGCGAGCAGGCCGGCCTCGACGAGCCGGCGGCGCTCGCCAACGAGTGGCGGCACGGCGGTCACGGCCTGCGCGCGGACACGGTCGCCGGAGCCGCGCGCTTCGCGGCGGGTGCGGGGCGGCACGGCGCCTTCGAACAGCCGCAGCGGGAGTGACGGAGCGTCAGTGAGGCCGATCGGCCGGGCGGGTCACCCGGTCGGGGCGGGGCCCGCCAGCAGAAGCACGGCGAAACCGCTCGTGAGAGCCGTGCACAGCGGTCCGGCGAGCGTGCTGGTCCACCGGCCCCGGTCGACCAGGAAGGCGCGCCGCGGATGGCGCGGGTCGCACCGGAGGGCGTAGCGGTGACCGACCGTCATCGGTGACCCGCTGACCGGGGTGTGGTCGGTGTGGGTGAACTCCCGCCCCTCGAAGGTGTAGGTGACCTCCGAGACGTAGTGCTCGTCCTCCAGGTGCTGCCGGGTGCACACGCCCTTGACCTCAAGCCCGCGCGCGAGCAGCGCCCGCAGCACGAGGTAGCTGCGGACGGTCCACCCCAGGCTGAGCACAGCCAGGGCGCCGAGCACCGACGCCGCCTGCACTGCGCTCATCGAGGAGCCCGTCCGAGCCCGGCGCGGGTGCGGGAGGTGGTGGCGAGGGCGGCGAGGTCCTCGTCGGCGTGGCCGTGGGCGACCGCTTGGAGGAGCGAGTCGCGGAGCAACCCGGCCAGGGGGAGCGGGACCTGGGCTTCGGCGCCGGCTTCCAGGGCGAGGTTGACGTCCTTGAGCCCGAGGGCGAGACGGAAGCCCGCCGGTTCGTAGGTCTGCCGGGTGATCATCGCTCCGTAGCCGGAGTAGACCGGGCCGGGGAGGATGGAGTTGCTGAGCACCTCCAGCAGGGCCGCCGGGTCCAGCCCGCTCGCCTCGGCGAGGGCGGCGGCCTCGGAGAACGCCTCGATCGCGGACACCAGCAGGAAGTTGGCGCTGATCTTGGCGACGTTCGCGGCCGCCGGGTCCTCGCCGAGCGGCCAGGTGCGGCGGCCCATCGCCTCGAACAGCGGTGCGACCCAGGCGAGTTCGGTCGACGGGCCGGCCGCCAGGATGTTCAGGTTGCCCGCCGCGGCGACGTCCGCACGGCCGAGCACCGGCGCGGCGACGTAGCCCAGCCCGTGGCGGGCGTGCAGTTCGGCGGCGCGACGCGCGAGCGCGGGCGAGACGGTGGCCATGTTGACGTGCACCGCCGCCCGGGCGCCGGACAGCAACTCCTCGTCCAGCAGCAGGTCCTCGACCACCTGATCGTCCGCCAGCATGGAGACCACCGCCTCCGCGGCGAACGCCTCGGCGAGCGACCCGGCAGCCGACGCACCGTCAGCGACCAGCGCCGCCACGGGCTCCGGCGAACGGTTCCACACCCGGACGCCGTGCCCGGCGGCGAGCAACCGCCCGGCCATCGCGCGGCCCATCGAGCCCAGTCCGACGAAACCGACGTCCATGCCCACTGCCTCCCATGCCTGCGGATGCTGCCTCGGTCGGATGCTACGCGGCGAGGGGGAGGGGTTGGTGATGCGGTGGGGTGGCGGTGTGGCGGGGGAGGGGGAAGGGGGTGGCTTGCCCTGGCCGGATGCTGCGCAGCGGGCTGGGGCGGTGTGGTGGGGGAAGGGGAAGGCGGTGGCTTTGCCCGGGGCGGATGCTGTGCCAGGCGCGGGGGAGGGGTTGGCGATGCGGTGGGGTGGCGGTGTGGCGGGGGAGGGGGAAGGGGGTGGCTTGCCCTGGGCGGATGCTGCGTCGCGGGCTGGGGCGGGGTGGCGGACGAGGGGAAGGGGGCGGATTCTGCCCGGGACGGATGCTGCGCCAGGCGCGGGGTAGGGGTTGGCGATGCGGTGGGGTGGCGGTGTGGTGGGGAGGGGGAAGGGGGATTTGCCCTGGCCGGATGCTGCGCCGAGGGCTGGGGCGGTGTGGTGGGGGAAGGGGAAGGCGGTGGCTTTGCCCGGGGCGGATGCTGCGTCAGACGCGGGGGAGGCGCGGCGGGAGGGTGCGGGTGGGTGGTGGCGAATTGGCGTGGTGGGGGTGGGGGTGGGCTGTCAGGATGCGGGCATGGCTTCGGTGCGGACGGTACACACGGCGGATCTGGACCCGGTGGCGCGGCGGTTGGCGCGGGGGTTGCTGGACGAGGTGTTCGGTGACGAGATGACCGACGAGGACTGGGAGCACTGCCTGGGCGGGTTGCACGTCCTGGCGTGGGAGGGCGGCGAGCTGATCGGGCATGCCGCGGTGGTGCAGCGGGGGCTGATGCACGGTGGCAGGGTGCTGAGGACCGGCTACGTGGAGGGGGTGGCCGTCCGGCGGGATCGCCAACGTCGGGGTGTCGGCGGGGAGTTGATGGCCGAGGCGGAGCGGATCGTGCGGGCCGCGTACGAGATCGGCGCGCTCGGCTCCAGCGACGAGGGCAAGCCGTTCTACCTGGCGCGCGGCTGGCGTCCGTGGACCGGTCCGACCTGGGCGCTCGGCCCGCAGGGCCCGGTCCGGACCGCCGAGGAGGACGGCTGGATCTACCTGTTCGGCGCGGACGGGCTGGACTTCGACGGTGAGTTGAGCTGTGACTGGCGCGAGGGCGAGGTCTGGTGACCGGGGCAGGCCCAGGGTCGGTGGTCGTGTGACCGGGGCAGGCCCGTGGTCGGTGGTTGTGTGACCGGGGGCGGGCCCGTGGTCGGTGGTGGTGTGAACGGGGCGAGCCCATGGTCGGTGGTCGTGGTGACCGCCGGCCATGAGCTCGAAGGGACGCGCCGCGCCGGTTAGTGCGCGGTCGGGGTGCCGGTGGGGGAGTCCGTCGGGTGGGCGGGCAGGTGGTGGTCGGGGCCCGGGGCGGTGAGGCGGGCGATGATGGCGGCGGTGGTGTGGGCGTCGGTGCGGTCGAGCCTGCGGGTGGTGCCGCGGAGCAGGTGCCGGGCCTCCAGGAAGGCCAGCGCGAACAGGCCGGGGAGCAGGTCGGTGGAGCGGGCGGCGACCCAGCGGGTGCCCTGGGTGGCCATCCACCACAAGTTCGCGGCGCGTCCGGGCTCGCTGGCGGGCAGTTCGGCGGGCGGGTCGCCGACCGGGTGGCCGGCTTCGGCGAGCAGGCTGTGGAAGGCGCAGGCGATCAGTTGGTGGCCGGAGGCGCTGGGGTGCAGGCGGTCCACGCTCAGGAGGGAACGTTTCTGCGTCCAAGGCAGGTCCGCCAGGTGCACGTGCCGCGCGTGGTAGTGGTCGGAGAGCGCGTGCACCACGGCGTTGACCGAGCGCATCCGGCGGGCCAGCGGGCGGGCCAGCGGGGCCGGCAGACCCAGCAGCGTGCCCGGGTCGGGAAGGCAGGCGGTGAGCGGGACGGTGCCGGCCGCCGTCAGCGAGGAGAGGACGGCGGCGTAGTGACGGGCCGTCAGCTCGATGTCGAAGGAGGCCCGCAGGGTGTCGTTGCCGCCGACCACCACCCCGGCGTACTGCGGGCGCACGGCCAGGGCGGTGGGCAGTTGGGAGACCAGCAGGTCGCGGCTGAGCGCGCCGCTGTTGGCGAGGTTGCGGAAGTCCACCGGCTCCGGGGAGAGGCTGGGCGCGAGCAGCGCCGCCCAGCCTCGCCAGCCGCCGGGGACCGGGTCGCCGACGCCCTCGGTGAGGGAGTCACCGAGTGCCACGAACCGAACCGTCATCACGTCCCTCCGGTCAGGTGCAGGGGGGTGCGGGGATCTCTTTGCGGGGCACCGGAGTTGTCGGCGCCCTGGCCCGGTCTGGCGGTCACCTGGCGCCCTCGGCGGTCACGGAGACGGACCCGGCGGCCGGCGAGGAAATGACGACCTGTCCAGGTTCGGCGGCGGCGGTAGTGCTGCCGGTGGCGTGGGCGACCGGACGCGGCGTGTCGGCGGGCCGGCCGGCCCGGTGGGCGGCCAGGAAGGCGGCGGTGGCGGCCTCCCAGGAGAACACCTCGGCGCGGGCCCGCGCCGCGGCGCGGCGCTCCGCCTCGGGGCGCTCCAGGAGTTCGCGCAGGGCCAACGCGAAGCCCTCGCCGGTGTCGGGCGCGGCGAGACCGGCGTCGCCGATCACCTGCGGGAGCGCGGAGGAGCGGCTGACGGCGACCGGGGTTCCGCAGGCCAGGGTCTCCAACGCGGCCAGCCCGAAGGTCTCCACCGGCCCGGGGGCGATCACCGCGTCCGCGCTGGCCAGCAGCGCGGCGACCTCGGAGCGCCCGGCCAGGTGGCCCAGGAAGCGGACCGGGAGCCGGAGTTCGGCGGCCCGGCGCTCGAGTCGGGCGCGCAGGGGGCCCGTTCCGGCGACGGCCAGCACCGCCGGGACGCGGTGCCGGCGGCGCAGCTCCGCGAGCGCCTCCAGCGCCCGCTCGGGGCGCTTCTCGCCGGACAGCCGCGAGCACATCACCAGCAGCACCTGGTCGGGCTCGGCGAGGCGCGCGCGTACCTGCGGGTCCCGCGCGCCGGGGTGCATCAGTTCCAGGTCGACGCCGAGCGGCGCCTGGGTGAGGTTGGTGGTGCCGATCCGCTCGAACTCCTCGGCGGCCCACGCGGTGGTGCACAGCACCGTGTCGTAGCTCTGCGCGGTACGGGAGTTGAGCCGGTCGGCGGCCGCGCGGGCGACGGCGCCGGGCACGCCCCAGGTGCCGAGCACGCCGGTGGCGCTCTCGTGCGAGACCATCATCGAGCGCACCCCGTGGGCGCGGGCCCACTCGCCGGTCCAGCGCAACGTGGTGCGGTCCGACACCTCCAGCCGGTCCGGTGCCAACTCCTCCAGCACGGCCGCCACGTCGCGGCGGCCGGTGAGCAGCCGGTAGCCGCCGGTGCCGGGCATCAGCGGGCCGGGCAGGGTGATCACCCGGCCCTGGTCGGTCCACTCGTCGCTGCGGGCCGGCCCGGGGATGACCAGGGCAGCCCGGTGACCGGCCGCCTGGTAGCCCGCGCCGAGGTGGCGCAGCGCCGTGCGCAGGCCACCGGAGGTCGGGGTGACGAAGTTCGCCACCCGGACGATGTTCAGCTCCTCGTTCACGCCGGCTGCTCCTTGACCAGCTCGACGGCGGCCCGCACCGCGGCGGGACGTCCGGACGGGCCCGCGGGTGCGGTCATCGCGGCGGGCTGGACGGGCGCGACCGCCTCGTCGGCGGGGGCCTGCGGCTCGCCGCGCCGGTCGGTGTCCGAACCGGCCGCCGCGACCGGCTGACGGGGCGTCGGGAGGGTCGGGACGGCGGTGGCGGGCGGGGTCTTGCGGGCGGCCTCGGCGAGGTCCAGCACGGTGGCGACGGGCGTCTCGCCGCGGTGCTCGGCGAGCACGTCCTCGTAGTGCTGGATCAGCTGGTCGCCGACGGCCTCCCAGGTGCGGTCGGTGACGTCCGCGCGGCCGGCCGCGCCGTACTGGGCGCGCAGTTCGGGGGAGGCGGCGAGGGCGGCGACGGCGCGGGCCACCGCCGCGGGGTCGCGCGGGGCGACCAGCAGACCGGTGCGCTGGTGGCCGACCAGGTCGAGCGGGCCGCCGACCGCGGGGGCGATCACCGGGACGCCGCTGGCCATCGCCTCCTGGATGGTCTGGCAGAAGGTCTCCAGCGGGCCGGTGTGCACGAACACGTCCAAGGAGGCGAAGCAGCGCGCCAGTTCCTCGCCGGTGCGGCGGCCGAGGAAGACCGCGCCGGGCATGGCGGCCTTCAGTGCGGGCGCGCTCGGCCCGTCGCCGATCACCACCACCCGCACGCCGGGCAGCCGGGAGGCCTCGGCGAGCAGGTCGACCCGCTTCTCCGGGGCGAGGCGGCCGACGTAGCCGATCAGGACCTCGCCGCCGGGCGCCAGCGAGCGGTGCAGCGCCTCGTCGCGGTGGGCCGGGTGGAAGCGCACCGAGTCGACGCCGCGGGCCCAGATCCGGACGTGCCGCACGCCGTGTGCGGTCAGGTCCTGGGCGGCCGGGGTGGACGGGGCGAGGGTGCGGGCGGCGGCGCGGTGCACGGAGCGGATCCGGGACCAGGCGATCGCGGAGCCGATGCCGCGGCCCATCCGGTACGCCTGTGCGTACCCGGCCAGGTCGGTCTGGTAGACGGCGACGGTCGGCAGGCCGAGCCGCTCGGTGACCCGGGCGGCGCGTGCGCCGAGGATGAACGGACTGGCCAGGTGCACCACGTCGGGCTGATGGGCGGTCAGGGCGGCGGTCAGCTTGCGGCTGGGCAGCGCGATCCGCACCTGCGGGTAGCGGGGCAGCGGAACGGACGGAATGCGCACCACCGGCAGCGGTTCCTGGGCCGGGCCGAAGGACTGCGGCGGGCAGTGCGCGCCCCGGGCCGGAGCGGGGGTGATCACCAGCGGCTGGTGACCCCGCCGGACGAGGTGTTCGGCGGCCCGCAGCACGCTGTGGGCCACGCCGTTGACCTCGGGCGGGAAGGATTCGGTGACGATGGCGACTCGCATGCCAACGTTGTTGCCGGGTTTGGCGTGCGCCCAGCCAAAGGGATCTTTCTTACAGGCGAACGTCTGTCGCCATTTCCGCACACCTGTGTGGACAGGTGGTCCGGTGGGCCTGGTGTTTCGCGCAAACGGACTGCGCACTGTGCGCAAAGATGCGCATAACCCGAGTGGAACGAACACTTGACGCCAAGTCGAGCTACCTGGTGCGATGTGTCCCGCTCAACTCGCCGGCTCGGCACGGTCCGCCCAACCGCACTGCCCCACCGGTGAATTGGGAACCCCCACTCGGGTCGAGCCGGTGCCCGCGGTCCCACGACCACCCGACCCTCGTCCAGGAGGCATCCCTCAGATGCGTTCCGCCTCACCCTCCCTGCTGCCCCGGCCCGGCAGCGGCGGCCAGCGCCGCACGGCACTCACCCTCGCCGTGCTGCTGGTCGCCGCGCTGTTCTGCGTCCTCGGCCCCGCCCGGGCCGCCCAACCCTCAACGGCGGGCAACGCCACGGGTGTCACCCGCAGCGGTGACACCTTCACCGTCGCCACCTCCGGCGGCGCCGCCGCCCGGGTCGTCCTGGCCCGCGCCGACATCTTCCGGATCTGGCTCTCGCCCAACGGCGCCTTCACCAACGACCCGGCCGGCACCGACCTCGCGATCAAGACCGACTTCGGCACCGTCGGCGGCACCCTGACCGACGCCGGGAGCTACTGGCGGATCGGCACCTCGGCGATCAGCCTGCGGATCAACAAGACCCCGCTGAGCTTCGCGCTGTACCGCGCCGACAACGCCACCCTGGTCTGGGCCGAGTCCCAGCCCACCAGTTGGACCACCTCGCAGACCACCCAGTACCTCAGCCGCGGCGCCGACGAGCAGTTCTACGGCACCGGACTGCACCTCGGCGAATGGGCGCTGCGCGACAAGACCGTGCCGGTCGCCGTCTCCAACCAGTGGACCGAGGGCACCAACGCCAGCCCCGCGCCGTTCTACATGTCCACCAACGGCTACGGCGTGATGCGCAACACCTGGGCGGCGGGCTCCTACAACTTCGGCGCGCCCACCCAACTCACCCACAACGAGAGCCGGTTCGACGCCTGGTACTTCGCCGGCAACTCGCTCAAGGACGTGCTGAACGGCTACACCGACGTGACCGGCAAGCCGTTCCTGGCACCCGAGTGGGGCCTCGAACTCGGCAACGCCGACTGCTTCAACGCCTCCAACCCCAGCTACACCGGCGACCACACCCGGGCCCGCCACCAGACCACCCCGGACGTGGTCGGCTACGCCACCGACGCCCGCGCCGCCGACATGCCCTCCGGCTGGTTCCTGCCCAACGACGGCTACGGCTGCGGCTACACCGACCTGCCCACCGCGGTCAGTGACCTGAAGGCCAAGGGCTTCAACACCGGCCTGTGGACCTCCACCGGCCTCAACAACATCAACTGGGAAGTGGGGACGGCGGGTTCACGCGCCGTCAAGACCGACGTGGCGTGGATCGGCGGCGGCTACAAGACCGCCTTCACCGGCGTCAACCAGGCCGTGGCCGGCATCGAGAACAACTCCGACGCCCGCCGCTTCGTCTGGACCGTCGACGGCTGGTCCGGCACCCAGCGCAACGCCGTCGTCTGGACCGGCGACACCCACGGCACCTGGGACGCCATGCGCTGGCACGTCCCGGCCATCGCCGGCGCGGGCCTCAGCGGCCTCAACTACGCGTCCGGGGACATCGACGGCATCTACGACGGCAGCCCCAAGACGTACGTCCGCGACCTGCAGTGGAAGGCCTTCACCCCCGCCTTCATGACCATGTCCGGCTGGGGCGCGACCAACCCGCAGACGGGGTACAACGACAAGCAGCCGTGGCGGTACGCCGACCCGTACCTGTCCATCAACCGCAAGTACCTGCAGCTGAAGATGCGGCTGATGCCGTACCTGTACACCATGAGCCGGGTCGCCACCGACACCGGCGTCCCCTCCACCCGCGCGATGGTGCTGGAGTACCCCAACGACCCCGTCGCCCGAGGCAACCTGACGAGCGGTCAGTTCATGGCCGGCGACTCCTTCCTGGTCGCACCCGTCGTCACCGACACCGCCACCCGGGACGGCATCTACCTGCCCGCCGGCACCTGGACCGACTACTGGACCGGCAAGACCTACACCGGCCCGGGCTGGCTCAACGGCTACAACGCACCCCTCGACACCCTCCCGCTGCTCGTCAAGTCCGGTGCCGTCGTGCCGATGTGGCCGCAGATGAACTACACCGGCGAGAAGCCCGCCAGCACGCTCACCTACGACGTCTACCCGCGCGGGAACTCCTCGTTCAACCTGTACGAGGACGACGGCACCACCCGCGCCTACCAGAACGGCGCCTACGCCCGCCAGCAGGTCAACGTCACCGCCCCCGCCGCCGGCACCGGCGACGTCACCCTCGCGGTGGGCGCGGCCACCGGCAGCTACACCGGGCAACTCGCCAACCGCGACTACGAGTTCACCCTGCACGCGGCCGCCGCGCCGAGCAGCGTCAAGGTCGGGTCCACCGTCCTGCCGCAGCTGGGCAGCAAGGCCGCGTACACCGCGGCGAGCACCGGCTGGTACTTCGACCCGGCCGACCGCTCGGGCGTCCTGTGGGTCAAGGCGGGCAACTACGCCACCGGCACGGCGTTCAGCGTCACCGCCGTCGGCCTGACCCTGCCCACCGGCACCTCCGTCACCTCGAGCGGCCCCATCCCGCAGGCCGGCTGGAAGGTCGTCTCGGCGGACAGCCAGGAGACCGTCGGCGAGAACGGCGCCGCCGCCAACGCCATCGACGGCAACCCCGCCACCCTCTGGCACACCCAGTGGTACCAGACCACCGCCCAGCTCCCGCACGACATCCAGATCGACCTCGGCGCCCGCTACGCCGTCGACGGCCTCGGCTACCTGCCCCGGCAGGACGGCGGCGTCAACGGCCGGATCGGCTCCTACGAGGTCTACGTCTCCGACAGCACCACCTCCTGGGGCACCCCGGTCGCCACCGGGACCTTCGCCGACACCGCCACCCAGAAATCGGTGACGTTCACCGCGAAGCCCGGCCGCTACCTGCGACTGCGCGCCCTCACCGAGGCGGGCAACCGCGGACCGTGGACCAGCGCCGCCGAGATCACCGCCACCGGCGCCGCCGCGCCGTAGCAGCCAGACAGGGCCCGGCAGGGCCAGGCAGGGTGCGGGGGGCGAGCCGTCCCCCGCACCCCGTCGGCATGATGCCAGGAATAGTGCGATTCCTCCGATATTCCCGGATAGCCTGGAGCGGTGGAAGAGCTGGGTGGGCGGGCTGAGCACGGCGGTGCGGCCGTGGAGCTGTGGCGGGCGGTGCGGCACGACCCCGCGCGGCTGCCGGAGCACCTCGCCGAGCTGGCGGTCCGTCAGGAACGGCACCGCGCGGAGGACACCCTGGGCGGCCTCAACGGGACCGTCGGGGAGCAGCGGTCCGCCGTCATCACCAAGGGCATCAGGCTGACCATGGTGGAGGGCTGCGTGGTGGGCGGCCCGCTGATCCTCCTGGTGCCCGTCGCGTTCTGCGCCGGCATGCTGGCCCAGGCCCGGATGGTCCTGGAGCTCGCCGAACTCGCCGGCACGGTGGGCGACGACACCCAGCGGGCCGCGGAACTGCTGGTGCTCCAGGGCGTCTACGCCACCACCGAGGACGCCCGGGCCGCGTTGGCGAACCCGCCGACGGAGCGGGCCGAGACCGAGCCGCGAGAGTCGGGGGAGTCCGGGGAGTCCGGGGAGTCCGGGGAGGGTGGACGGGAGGTGCGGGAGGTGCGGGAGGTGCGGGGGAAGTCGTCGGCGCTGGCGGTGCGGCTCGACCTGCTGCGGCGGATGGCGTACCTGCTGGGCCTGGTGGCGCTCGACGAGGCACCGCGCGGGCGGCTGCGCCGGGTGGCCGGATGGGTGGGCATCGCGCTGTTCCTGGTGGTCGGGTTCTTCGTCCCCGTGGTGTGGATCCCCGTGATGGGCCGGGCCAACGTCAAGGCGACCTCGGCGCTCGCCCGGCGGGCCACCGCGTTCTACTGGCCGACCGCCGCGGACTCCGAGACGGCTCCCGAGCAGCGGTCGTACGTCCGGGGCGGGACGGTCGCGGTGCTCGGTCAGACGATGGTCGCGGTGCTGCTGCCGGTGGTCGCCTTCCTGGTGGTGCTGGCCTGGGGGCTCGACTTCGCCGGCAGCAGGCTGGCAGCCGGCGCGGTCGCCGCACTCGCGATCGGCGCCGCGTACGCCGCCGACCGCGCCCGCCGGGCCCGCTACCGCCGGAGCTGAGACACGAGCGCGCCACTGCCGGAACCGGGCCACGGAGGCGCTACCGCCGGAACGGGGTCACGGACGCGGGGCACACGCGCGGCGTGAAAGGCTGCCCGCATGCACGACGAGATGATCGCCCAGGCAGAACGCCTCGCGGCCGAGCTGTTCCCCGACGCTTCGGCCGTGGTGCTGGCCGGGTCCATCGCGGCCGGACGGGCCAGGAGCGGCAGCGACCTGGACCTGGCCGTCCTCCTGCCGGACGACGCCGAGACCTACCGCGAGACGCTCCGGCACGAGGGCCGGGTGGTCGAGGTCTTCGCCCACACCCGGACCGGGCTCGCCGAACTGCGCGCCGTCGACGCGGCCTCCCGACGCGCCGTCGTCCAGCAGCTGTACGCGACCGGCCTGATCCTCGTCGACCGGCACGGCCACGCCGCGCGACTCAAGCGGGAGACCGCCGCCGAACTCGCCGCCGGGCCGGCGCCGCTCGACGGCGAGCAGACGGAGAACCGGCGGTACGCGCTGACCGACCTGCTGGACGACCTGCGTGACACGCCCGACCCGCTGGAGGCGCTGGCCGTGGGAGCCGCGGTCGTCGAGGCCGCGGGCGACCTGCTCTCCGACCACCGCCGGGCTTGGACGGGCACCGGAAAGTGGTTCCCGCGCCGCCTGTTGGCCGCCGACCCCGTCCTCGGCGCGGAGCTGCTGGCCGCCCACCGCACGCTCTGCACCGACGGCGACCCGGCGCCGCTGCTCGCCGCGGCCGGCGCCGTCCTCGACCTGACGGGTGGTCCGCTGTCGGCCGGATACCGTCGGGGATGGCCCCCGGCCCGGAAGGTGACCGTGCCCGGGGGATGACCGTGCTCGGGAGGGTGGCGGTGCCCGCGCCGGACGGGCCGACGGTCCGTCAGTCGCGGTGTCGTACGCGGGCTGCGAGCAGGGCGATGTCGTCCTCGGCGGCGTGCGGGGTGAGTGCGGTGAGGGTGGCGTCCAGCAGGGCGTCGAGCGGGCTGGTGACGGGCAGTCGGAGTGCGGCGAGCCGGGCCAGCGAGACGTCGATGTCCTCGCCGCGGCGCTCCACCAGGCCGTCCGTGTACAGCAGCAGGACGTGGTCGGCGCGCAGCTCCACCACGGTCTGCTCGTAGCCGCCGACGCCGGTGCCGAGCGGCGGGCCGGTGGGCACGTCGAGCAGCTCGGAGGCCTCCGCGGTGAGCAGCGCAGGCGGCAGGTGCCCGGCGCTGGCGAGGGTCCAGCGGGCCCGGGCCGGGTCGGCGAGCGCCAGCACGCAGGTCGCCGGGCGGGCGTCGGCCTCGTCGGCGATCAGCGTGTCGAGCTGGCGCAGGATGCGGTGCGGCGGCAGGTCCATCGCGGCGACGTAGCGCAGTATCGAGCGGTAGTTGCTCATGTCGACCGCGGCCTCCACGCCGTGGCCCATCACGTCGCCCATCGCCAGCAGCGTCCGGCCGAACGGGAGCCGCACCGTCTCGTACCAGTCGCCGCCGACCACCGAGGTGGTGCCGGACGGCAGGTAGCGGGAGGAGAGTTCGAGGTTGGGGTGCGGGCTGCCCGGTTCGGCGAGCAGGGCGCGCTGCAGCTCCAGGGCGATGTTCTGCGAGCGGGCGTAGCGCCTGGCGTGGTCGAGGGCGAGCGCGGCGCGCCCGGCGAGTTCGGCCAACAGCTCGGTGTCGGCGTCGGTGAAGCCGAGCGCACTCCCGTGCGCCCGGGCCAGGGTGAGGACGCCGATCAGCCGGCCGCGGGCCCGCAGCGGCAACGCCACCAGCGAGTCCGCACGCACCGTCCGCAACACGGCGTGCAACGCCTCGTCCGGAGCGGCGGCCGACAGCTCCTCGGCGGAACTCGGCGCCGCCGTGACCGGCTGCTCGGAGGTGAGCGCCCGGTACGCCACCGAGCCGGCCCGGAAGCGCACCCGTCCGCCCGTCAGGTCGGCGGGCAGCAGGGCCCGCAACGGCTCGGCGCAGTCCACCGCGGCGCGGCGCAGCCGGGGACGGGCCGCCGTGCTGTGCTCGGGCGCGTCGAGCGGCAGCACGTCCACGACGGCCAGGTCGGCCACGTCGGCGACCGCGAAGGCGGCCAGCTCGGCGCAGGTGGCGTCCGGGTCCAGGGTGGTGCCGATCTGCTCCGCGGCGGCGTCCAGCACCGCGAACCGGCTCCGGGCCCGCTCCAGCTCGGCCCGGTGCACGTCCGCGCCGCGGGGCAGCACCACCAGGACGCCCGCCGCACGGCCGGACAGCTCCAGCCGTCGGAAGTCCGCGGCGCGCCCGCCGAAGGTCCCGGTCCGGGGGCGGCCGTCGGCCAGCACCCGGCGCACCGCCGCGGAGTCGCGGGCGGGTCGCCCCAGCACGTCGGCCGGCGACACGCCGGTGACCTGGGCGAACGTCGGGTTCAGGTACCGCCAGCGCAGTGACTCGTCCAACACCGCCACGCCGACGGGAAGTTGGCCCAGCAGCGCGCCGGCCAGCGCATCCGGGCCGACCGCGAGCGCCTCCGCGGCAGCCCTGAACAGGGAGTCCGCCGAGCGGTGGCCCGCAGGATCGGGCTGCACCCCTGAGTCCTCCCTCGAGAAATCCCCTGCCGAGCCGTCATCGCGCACAGCGTGTCGTCATCCCGCACAGTTCGGTGCCGCATCGCCCGGGTGATCCGAACCCGGGGTCCGCACCCTACTCGGCGTACCCGTCCGGCCTGGAACGGGAGGCCCCTGCTGTGCAGAGTGGTAAGCGGGTTTTTGCGGTTCTGTGATCTTCTGTTCGGGCCGAACCCTCGTCGTGGCGCGAGCGGGTGACGCCCCCTCAGGTCCGACGGCTCGAGCTCAGGTCCGACGGCTCGGGCGCAGGTCCGACGGCTCGTGATCAGGGCCCAGGCCCTGCGACTCGGGCTCAGGACACCGGGTGCGGCAGCGGGCGGGCGGTGCGCCGCAGCTCCTCCAGCCGGGCCGGATCCGGCGCACGGCGGGTGAACAGGTCGTGCCCGACGACGGTGGACTCCCAGGCGTCCGGGGCCTCCGCCGACCTGGTCAGCAGCCACGTCGCGGAGATCCGCTCCACCTCGCTCTCCTGGTACTGGCCGCTCCACGCCGTCACCGAACCCGCGTCACTGTTCTCGTTCTGCCAGGCCACCGCCCAGCCCACGGCCGTCCCGTGACCGCTCTCCCGCGGCGGATCGATCCGCCCCACCAGCGGGTACGTGCCACTCGCCCGGCCCGTCGCCGAGAGGTACGTCCCGGTCAGAGCCCCGTCCGGACCGGCCACCAGCCGCATGTGCGAGCCCAACTCGCTGTACCAGTCACCGGTGATGCCCACGCTGCTCCTCCGAAGCCCGATCGCCGACGGCCGCTCCGCCGGTCCGAGACGTCCTGCCACCACTGTGCCGCGCCCGGCCGCGCAGACGGCGACGACGCGCGGGAACACCCGCCGGGTGACCCGGTGGGTGCGGCGGCGTGGCGGGGCCGGTGACCCGGTGGGCCGGGCGGTCCTCGGGGTCTGGTGACCCGGTGGGTGGGGCGGGCTGCGGGGGCCGGTGACCCGGTGGGTGGGGCGGGCTGCGGGAACAGGGAGAATGGGACCTGTACGGAGCCCCGACCCCGGTGCCGGACGCTCCGTGCACGCCAGCCCCCGCCGCGCGCCGCAGGAGACCCCGTACCGTGACCGACCAGCACCACGACGCCCCGACCGGCCGCAGGCTCGACCTGCTCGCCGACTGCTCCAACTGCTTCGGCCTGTGCTGCGTCGCCCTGCCCTTCGCCAAGTCCGCGGACTTCGCCGCCACCAAGGACGCCGGCACCCCCTGCCGCAACCTGCAGACCGACTACCGATGCGGCATCCACGCCAAGCTCCGCGGCAGCGGCTACCAGGGCTGCACCGTCTTCGACTGCCTCGGCGCCGGACAGAAGATCTCCCAGCAAACCTTCGGCGGCACCAGCTGGCGCGAAGACCGCGACACCGCCCGGCAGATGTTCGCCGCCTTCCCGGTCATGCGCCAACTCCACGAACTCCTCTGGTACCTGTCCGAGGCACTGGAACTGCCCCGGGCCCGCCCCGTGCACGCCGAACTGCGCCGCGCACTCGACGCCGTCGAGGAACTCACCCGGCAGGACGCCGCCACCCTGATCGCCGCCGACGTCCCCGCCCTTCGCGCCGAGGTCAGCGAACTACTGCTCCGCGCCAGCGAGTCGACCCGCGCCGCCGTGCCCGGCAAGAAGCGCAACCAGCGCGGCGCCGACCTGATCGGCGCCAGGCTGAAGGGTGCCGACCTGCGCGGAGCCAACCTCCGCGGCGCCTACCTGATCGCCGCCGACCTCACCGGCGCGGACCTGCGCAGCGCCGACCTGATCGGCGCCGACCTGCGCGACGCCAAGCTGCACGGCGCCGACCTCACCGACGCGCTCTTCGTCACCCAGTCCCAACTCAACGCCGCCCAGGGCGACTCCACCACCCGCCTGCCCGCCGGCCTGGCCAAGCCCGCCCACTGGTGACCCGGCGGGACTCGGCGCTGACGGTCCGTCGGCCGGAGTCCTGACGGACCGTTGATCGTTCGTTGTTCTGAGGGCGCTGTTCCGGTGGGTGGTGCCCCGGTGTGCTCTTCCGGTGGCGCTGTTCTGGTGACGCTGCCCTGGGCGCGTGTCACCGGGGCGGCTGCGCCGCGACGGCGTCGGCGGGTATCACCGGTCGGCTGACCTGGAAGCTGACCGGCACCTCCCCGGCGGCCTGGCGCACCAGGCGGGTGAACGCGGCGTCGCCGAGCGCCTGTTCCGACGCATGCACCTGCACCCCGCTGCCGTCCGCCATCGGCCCCACCGCGAACACCGGGAAGGGCAACCCGCCCGTCCGCTGCCGGTCGAGGATGCGCTGGGTCGCCTGCTGCTCCGCCTTCGCGGTGTAGGCGCAGCGACGAACCTCGACCGGCGTGGCGGTGGTCTCCGGGTGCGCCTGGCGGGCCGCGTCCACCAGCTCCTGCCCGCGCCGAAGGTCCGTCGCGTACAGCACGACACGCCCGCCGTCACCGTCCACCGCGAGCGCGCCCCAGACGTCGGAGAACGCGCCCCGGCCCTGTTCGGCGAGCGCCTCGGCCGCCACGTCCAGCTGCGCGGGCACGGCGGGCGTGGCGGAGGCGGGCGGGGATGTCGGGGAGGCAGGTGGGGGTGTCGGTGCCGTCGGCGTTGTCTCGGAGAGGAGGGTGGGGGAGGTGGCGCGGGCGATCGAGGCGGTGCCGTTCGAGGTCGGTCCGCAGGCGGTGAGAGCGCAGGCGAGAGCGGTGGCGAGGGCGGCGGTGGCGAGGGTGGCAGGTGCGCGGAGCGCGGTCGTGGCGCGGAGGCGGTTCACGGTGTTCCCTTCCGTCGGCTGACGCATCGTCGGCGGTTGGACGGGGGCGTGCTGCCCGCGGTTCCAGGGGGCGCGCGGGGGCGCGCGCCACCCCCGGAAACGGGATTAATTACCAGCGATCAAGATGATCCGGGCGTATGGTCATGAACTCCCCGACGGCGAGAGGAGGTTCACCCGCTATGGGAATGTTCAAGGACGCGCCGCCGAGTGAGCATCCGGACTTCACCCAGCTCCGGTTCATGGCGGCGGGCACGCCGTCCTGGTGGAAGCGCAACCGGCACAAGGCACTTGGCGCCGCCGGCCTGCTGATCGGCTTCTGGCTGGCCGGCCACCACGACACCACCGCACCCGCATCGTCCTGCACACCGAACAGCGCCTCGAGCAATGCCCCGAGCAGTGCCCCGAGCAGTGCCCTGGGCAACGGGTCGAGCGCGCAGGGGGCCGCGGCCGGTCGATGACGATCCCGTCGATCGGCCGGCCGCGGCACGGCGGCGGGCCGTCAGGAACGGCCGCGGGCGTGAGTGCGGGCGTGGTGGCGGTGCGTCAGGGCCGGCCGTGCAGGGTGGCGAGGGTCGCCTCCAGGGCCCGGCCGGCGTCGCGCGGGCGGTTGTAGGGCAGCCGGCCGAGCAGATTGCCCATCGCGCAGGTGTTGCTCACGGCGGAGTACAGCAGCCCGGCGCCGACCGCCGCGGACACCCAGCGGACGCCGGGCACCGCGACGTCGATCAGTACACCGGCCAGCACCAGCGAACCCGCGACCAGCCGGACCTGACGGTCCATCGCCCAGCGCGGCTTCACACCCGGGACGAGGTTCAGTTCGCCGCCGTTCGCCGTCCAGGCCGAGGTGCCGCCCTCGACCAGCAGGGCGGTGATACCGGCCGCGGCGAGCTGCTCGCAGGCGTTCAGGGCGCGGGCGCCGGACGCGCACACGACCGCGAGTTCGCCGCGGGCGGCGGCCGCGCGCAACGCGGGCAGCGCCTGCGCGAGCCGGTCGAGCGGCACGTTGTGCGCGCCCGGGATGTGGCCGCCGGCGAACTCGCCGGGAGACCGGACGTCGATGACGGTCAGCTGCTGGAGCCGGGGCTGGAGCTGGTCGACGGTCAGGGGCGTGGTCATGGGGGATGGCCTTTCGGGGGATGGGGGGATGGGGTGACCCGTCCGGGCGGCGGGGGCCGGTTCCGGGCGGGGGTGGACTGGACGGTGGTGGGGCACCGGGGGCGAGAGGGCCTGAGCGCGGGACTGCGCGGTGCGGTATCGCGGCGGGCGTGGGCGCGGGCGTGGGCGCGGCCGTGGGCGTGGGCGTGGGCGTCAGAGCGCGGCGTCGAGCAGCATCAGGGCGGCGACGGTGAGCAGAGCGCCGGCGAACAGGCGTTGCAGCGTGCGGCCGGACAGCTTGGCGGCGAGACGCTTGCCGTCCCAGGCGCCGAGGATCGCGGCGGCGGCGAACGGGCCCACCACCGCCCACGGGATCTCCGCCGCGCCGCCGAGCCGGGGGAGCAGCGCGGCAAGCGAGTTGAGGGTGATCACCAGCAGGCTGGTCCCTACCGCCTCTGCCATCGGGAACGCCAGCACCGAGACCAGCGCGGGCACCGCGAGGAATCCACCACCGACCCCGAGCAACCCCGTAGCCGCCCCGAGCCCGGCACCAGCGGCCGCCGACCGCCGCGCCGACGCAGCCCGCGGAGCGGGCACTGCCGCGAGGAGCGTGGCCGGGCGGCCACCGGCCGGGGAGGCCGACCGGAAAGCGTTTGCTGTACGCCGGGTTGACGCGCCGTCGGTGGCCTGCGGGGGCGACGCGCTCTCAGCGGCCGGGCCGGGGGCGTGCGGGGCTGCCGCAACGAGCGTGGCCGGGCAGCCGTCCGCTTGGGCGAGCGGCGGGAAAGCGTTTGCTGCATGCCGGGTTGACGTGCCGTCGGCGGTCTGCGGGACCGACGTGTCGTCAGTCGCGGGGCGGGGCGCGGCGGTGGTGAGCATGCGCCATGCGGCCAGGGCTGCCAGGGCGGCGAAGGCGGTGGTGAGGGCCGGGCCGGGGAGGTGGCTGGAGAGTGCGCCGCCGAGGGCGGCGGTGGGGAGGCCGGCGGTGGCGAACAGGAGGCCGCTGCGCCAGCGGACGCGGCCGGCGCGGGCGTGGGCGACCAGGCCGGTGGCCGAGGTCGCGGCGACGATCAGCAGGCTCGCGGTGGTGGCGGTGCCGGGGGTGAGCCCGATCAGGTAGATCAGCGCGGGGACGGCCAGCATGCTGCCGCCGCCGCCCAGCCCGCCGAGGGCCAGCCCGACCACCGCGCCGGCCGCCAGCGCGAGGACGACCGCGGTCATATCGCGCTGCCGCAGCAACACTCGCCCTGGTGGACCGGCAGACCCGCCCGTACCCAGGCCCGCATGCCGCCGGCCACGTTCACCGCCGGGACGCCGAGCGAGACCAGTAGGTCGGTGGCCGCCTGCGAGCGGTTGCCCGAGCGGCAGACCGCCAGCACCACGCGCGAACCGATCACGGCGGGCACACCACCGTCGGTCAGGGTGTCCAGCGCGACCGGGACGGCGCCGGGAGCGTGCACCTCGGCGTACTCCTCGGGCTCGCGGACGTCGAGCAGGACGGCCGCGCCGGTGGCGGCCAGGCGGTGGGCCTCGGCGGGGTCGAGCTGGGCTGGTGCGGACGGCTGGTGGGACCAGGCCACGGTGTCCTCCTGGTGTGCGGATGCGGGGCGGTTCCCGCAGGCGGTTCCGGGGTTCCGCCGTTGCCCGGGGCCGCTGCGGGCCGCTCGGAGATACCGGCGGGGGTATATCGTCGGTGTCGAGCATATACCCCCACCGGTATGTGTCCGGAGGTCCG
This sequence comes from Kitasatospora sp. NPDC002522, assembly GCF_053595195.1. NCBI lineage: Bacteria > Bacillati > Actinomycetota > Actinomycetes > Kitasatosporales > Streptomycetaceae > Kitasatospora > Kitasatospora sp. NPDC002522. Next base: position 29,193 of record NZ_JBSFXE010000003.1, on the reverse strand, counting down.
CCGGGCGAGAAGTGCCTGGAATAATACCCGTGGGGGTATCGCTCACCGAGGGGAGCGACCGGTATCCGGCTCGCCGAAACCGACTCGCCGCCCGACGCAGAGACGTGATCCGAACGCAGGGACGCCATCCGACGCGGCGGCGTCATCCGGCACAGAGACGTCATCCGACTCGGAGACGTCACCCGACGCAGAGATGGGGACACCCGTGTTCTTCGCCCAGTACTACCTCGACTGCCTCTCCCAGGCCTCGTACCTGATCGCCGACGAGACCACCGGCCGCGCCGTGGTGGTGGACCCGCGCCGGGACGTGGACGAGTACCTCGCCGAGGCGCAGGCCCGCGGGTTCACCGTCGAGGGCGTGATCAACACCCACTTCCACGCCGACTTCCTCTCCGGCCACCTCGAACTCGCCGCCCGGACCGGCGCGTGGATCGGGTACGGGCGGCGCGCCGAGACCGAGTACCCGATCCGCAAGCTCGCCGAGGGTGAGCGGATCAGCCTGGGGGAGGTGGAGCTGGAGATCGTCGAGACCCCGGGCCACACGCCCGAGTCGATCAGCGTGCTGGTCCGCGAGCGCGCCGGGGACGCCGTCCCGTACGGGGTGCTCACCGGGGACGCGCTGTTCATCGGCGACGTCGGCCGCCCCGACCTGCTCGCCTCCGTCGGTGTCACCGCCGACGAGCTCGGGCGGATGCTGTACGACAGCGTGCAGCGCAAGCTGATGGCACTGCCCGACGAGGTGCGGGTCTACCCCGCGCACGGCGCCGGCTCCGCCTGCGGGAAGAACCTGTCGACCGAGCGGCAGTCCACCATCGGGCAGCAGCGCGTCACCAACTACGCCTGCGCGCCGATGAGCGAGGACGCGTTCGTGGCGATCGTCACCGCCGGACAACCGGCCGCCCCCGGCTACTTCGGCTACGACGCCGACCTCAACCGGCGCGAACGCGACCTGTTCGACGCCGCCGCGCTGACCGTCCCGCTGGACGGCGCGGCCTTCCTGGCCCGGCGCGCCGAGGGGGCGGTGGTGGTCGACGCCCGTGACCCGCAGGAGTTCGCCGCCGGGCACCTGGCCGGTGCGATCAACGTGCCTGCGGACGGCCGGTTCGCCGAGCAGTCCGGCACCGTGCTCGACCCGGCGTGGTCGCTGCTGGTGGTCGCCCCGGAAGGCCGTGAGGCGGAGACGGTGATCCGGCTGGCCCGGATCGGGTTCGACCGGGTCGCGGGCTATCTCGCCGACCCGGAAAGCGAGTTCCGCACCGTGCCGGAGCAGATGCGGCAGGCCCCGCGCCGCACCGTCGCCGACCTGCGCGAGGAACTCGCGGGCGCCGAGCCGCCGTTGGTGGTCGACGTGCGCGGCGAGGCGGAACGCGGCGAGGGCATGATCCCGGGCTCGGTGCACCTCCCGCTGGCCGAACTCCCGCACCGGCTCGGCGAGATACCGACCGACCGCGAGGTCGTGGTGCACTGCGCCGGCGGCCACCGCTCGTCTATCGCGGCCAGCCTGCTGCGCCACCACGGCTTCGAGCGGACCTCCGACCTGCTCGGCGGCTACGGCGCCTGGCAGACCGCCGCCTGAGTGGCGGAACGGCCCCCGGCCGGGGAAGGACGGGGAAGACGGGAACCCGGCGCAGCGGTCGGGAATGTGCCGTCCGCCGCGCCGGTTCATACGGGCGGGGGTATGACTGGAGCGTTGCACCCCGTCCCGGCGTGGCACCCGCGTCACCCGGCGCCGTGCGGCACCGATGGCGGAGAACACGGAGCGGTCGGCCCGGAAGCCGTCGCCGAATGCGAGGAGGAGACCCATGCAGGTGGGCGAGGAGGCCGTCGGCGCGGTGCTGAACCGGCTGCGCCGTGCGCAGGGCCAGCTGGCCGGCGTGATCGCGATGATCGAGGCCGGACGTGACTGCAAGGACGTCGTCACCCAGCTCGCGGCCGTGTCGCGGGCGCTCGACCGCGCCGGGTTCAAGATCGTCGCCAGCGGGATGCGGCAGTGCATGGCCGAGGCGGAGGAGGGCGGCGCACCGATGAGCGAGGCCGAGCTGGAGAAGCTGTTCCTCGCACTCGCCTGACGACCCCGGCCGAGCGGCCACTCCTGATTGCGGTTCCACCCCGGGGCCTCGCGGTGGGCGTCGAGCGGTGCCAGGTGAACGTCCGGGTGCTGGGCATGCTCGCGTTCCTGCGCAATGGCGCGGAGTGCGCCCCGTGTCGAGCCCCGAACTGCGCTGCTAGGCCAGGGTGAGGAACATCTTCTCGAGTTCGGCCTCGGTCATCGGCGCGTCCTGGTCGCCGGACGCCGCGCACTGGCGCATCCCGCTGGCCAGGATCTTGAACCCGGCGCGGTCCAACGCGCGTGACACGGCGGCGAGTTGCGTGACCACGTCCTTGCAGTCGCGGCCGGCCTCGATCATCGCGATCACGCCGGTCAGCTGGCCCTGCGCGCGGCGCAGCCGGTTGAGCACCGCGCCGACGGCCTCCTCGTCCACCTGCATCGGGCACCTCCTCGCCAATGTGAACTCGCCCGATCATACGGGAGTCGGACCACGGCACCCGCGCTGACCGGTGGCTTCAGGCGAGTTGGCCAGTCCGCCGACGGGCCACGCGGCGAGCCGAGCCGGACTGCGAGGAGCCGGACTGCGAGGAGCCGAGCCGATCCGAGCCGATCCCGGGCAACGAGAAGCCGATCCGGGCCGGGCCGGGGCGTACGGCGCGTGGGCGCGCTACGCCGCCGGCCCGGTCACTGACCGACGGGGGTGCGCACCGGGCTCTCCGACGGGTGGGCGGCCAGGGCGGCGCCGCCGCCGCAGGTCGCGCAGTCCGGGAAGCCGGGCACGTCGTCGGTGTACCGCTGACGGTCCACCACCCGCTGCGCGGCAGCCGCGAGCTGACGGCGCCCCGGGAAGAGCGCCGGCGGCAGCGAGGGCAGGAACTCGACCTCCGCGGCCAGGCCGCGCACCGACACCACCCGCCACAGCGAGGCCAGCAGGCCGTCCTCGCCGACGAAGGCCGGCGCGGTGCTCGCGCCGTCCGCGGTGCGGTACCGCAGGGTCAGCGGCTGCACGGGCACGTCCGCGCGGACCGCCGCCTCGAACAGCGCCGGCCGGAACCGGCCGCCGCCGCGGCCGCACCAGGTGCTGCCCTCCGGGAAGACCACCACCCGCTCGCCGCGGCGCAGCGCCACCGCGATCTCCTCGACCGTCTCCGGCAGCGCCCGCAGCCGGTCCCGGTCGATGAAGATGGTGCCGCCCCAGGAGGTCAGCGGGCCGAGCACCGGCCACCGGCCGACCTCGGTCTTCGCCAGCATCCGGCCCGGCCGCACTGCGGCGACCAGCAGAATGTCCAGCCACGAGATGTGGTTGGAGACCAGCAGCGAACCGCCGACCTGCTTGCCCGGCACGGCGATCGGCCGGACGCTTACCCCGAGCGAGGACAGCAGCAGCCGCGACCACACCCGCACCAGCCGCTCCGCCGGCAGCCAGGCCAGCGCCTTCACCAGCGGAACGGCCACCACGCCGGCGAACAGCACCGAGACGCACCCGGCCAGCCGCAGCACCCGCCGCGGCACCGCCACCTGCGGGCCGCTCACCGTCACACAGTCGCCGGGCGTGCACGGCGCGGTCGGCAGCCAGACGCTCATGCCGCCGTCGCCGTCCCGCCCGAAGTGCCGCCGTCCACCGCCGAGTTGCCGATGATCGAGGCCAGCGGGACCTCCGCCGCCGCGGCCAGGAAGTGCCGCAGGTAACGCGGGTCGGTGCGCTCCAGCGAGAGCAGCACGTACATGTCGGCCACGTTGAAGTCCGGGTCGTACGCCGGCTCGCCGCACACCCAGGCACCCAGGCGCAGGTAGCCGCGCAGCAGCGCCGGCAGCGGCGTACGGCCCTGGCGGGCCACGTCCTCCGCCGCCCAGCGGTTCAGCGGCGCCACCCGGTACTCCTGCGGCGCGAGGTGCTTGGCGGACACCGCGTCCCACACCGCGGCGGCCGTCGCGCCGCCGTCCGCCAGCGGCACCGAGCAGCAGCCCGCCAGCCAGGCGTTCCCGGTCGCCGTCATGTAGCGGGCGATACCGCCCCACATCAGGTTGATCACCGCGCCGTTGCCGCGGTGCGCCTCGGCGATGCACGACCGGCCTACCTCCACCAGGCCGTCCCGCAGCCCGGCCAGCCGGGTCAGGTCGAACTCGGTGTCCGAGTACAGCCGGCCCGCGCGGCGCGCCTGCTCCGGACGCAGCAGCCGGTACGTGCCGACCACCTCGCCGCCGTCCTGCTCACGCACCAGCAGGTGGTCGCAGAACTCGTCGAACGGGTCGGCGTCCAGCCCCGCCAGAGGCGAGTCCAGCACCGCGCCCATCTCGTTGGCGAACACCTGGTAGCGCAGCCGCTGCGCGTCCCGGACGTCCTGCTCGCTCTGCGCGAACGAGACCCGGTAGCCCGGCTGTCGGTCGGCGCGGTCGTGGGCCGCGGACGGCTGGGCGGGCAGCTTCCGGCGGGCGGGGGCGGTGGTCATGGCGGACACTCCGGATCTTGGGGCGCGAAGGGGTTGAGGCGTCAGACGGCACGGGACGACACGCAACGACACGAGCCGGAACGCACCGGTCCACCGGTCGGGAGGCACCGAGTGCTTACGGCATCCGTATGTCTCCCCTGTGCGCCTGGCCCCCAGGTGGACGGACGACGGAGCCGAGATGTGCACATGCTGAATGACAGGTACGGCCACCGGAGTTGGCCCAGCAGACCGCCCAGGCAGCAGACCTGCCGACCGATCCGGTCGCCCGCCGGTCACCCGCCGGATGCGGGTTCTTCTTCTCCGGGCCACACGCTTCTGTCAGCGTTCCCCGCATGCCGAACACGGGCGCGAACGCCTACCCGAGCCGGTACCGGTGGCTCGGACTCACGGGCTCTTTCGCCCTCGCTTGCGGCGGCCTCACCGCCGGTGCGCTCCCAGCCGCCGTCACCGGCCCCACCCTGCGCGCCTCCGGCGGCGCGGGCACCACCCTCGCCTTCGCCGGACTCGCCGTCCTCACCGTCGCCTGGCTCCGCCTCGGCCGACCCGCCGACGGCCAACTCCCGCCCGGCACCCGCTGGATGCTCGTCACCCTGGCCTGGTGGGCCGCCCCGCTGCTCGCCATCCCGCCGCTGTTCAGCCGCGACGTCTACAGCTACCTCGCCCAAGGCGCCATGCTGGCCGGCGGACTCGACGTCTACACCGACGGCCCCGCCGTCCTCGGCGGCGCCACCGCCGTCCAGATACCCGGCGTCTGGCAACACACCCCCACCCCGTACGGGCCCGTCTTCCTGCTGCTCGCCCGGGCCGCCGCCCCGGTCGCCGCCCACCCGTACGCCGGAACCCTGCTGCTGCGCCTCGCCGCCGTGCTCGCCGTCGCCGCCCTCGCCGGGCTGCTCGTCGCCCTCGCCCGGCACTTCGGCACCGACCCGGCCTCCGCGCTGCGCCTCGGCGCGCTCAACCCGCTGGTGCTGCTGCACCTGATCGCCGGCGCCCACAACGACGCCCTGCTGCTCGCCCTGCTGGCCGGCGGCCTGCTCGCCGCCGTCCACCGCCGGACGCTGATCGCCGCCGCCCTGGTCACCCTCGCCGCCCTGGTCAAGGCGCCCGCGGCCCTCGCCCTCCCGGTGGTCTGGTGGCTCGGTGCCGGCACCCCGACCGGCCACCGCCCGCGGGCCGCCCAACTGCTGCGCACCGCAGGCCCGGTGGCCCTCGCCGCCGCCGCGACCACGATCGCCGCCACCGCCGCGGCCGGCACCGGCTACGGCTGGCTCGCCGCACTCACCACCCCGGCCACCACCAGCAGCTGGTCGCTGACCACCAGCCTCGGCCGGACCCTTTCCGCGCTCTCCGGCACCGCCCCCGACCCGCTGGTCGCCGCCATGCGCCTGCTCGGCCTGGCGGCCGCCGTCGCGATCACCGCCCTGGCCTGCTGGCTGGTGGCCCGCCGCGGCCTCGAACCGGTCGCAGCCCTCGCCCTCGCCCTCGCTGCGCTGGTCGCCCTCGGACCCGCCTTCCGCCCCTGGTACGCACTGTGGAGCATCGCCCTGATCGCCGCCGCCGTCCGCATTCCCGCCGTCCGCCGCATCGCAGGATTCGTCTGCGCCGCGCTGGCGTTCACCGTCATGCCGGACGGATTCACCCCTGACGCCCCCGAGTTGGTGCTCGCCATCGGCGGCGTCGCGGCCGGCTACTCGTTCATCGTGCTGGCGGAGCGTCAGATCACCGTCGAGGAACGGCAACTGGCGTGCTGAGGCACGGCAGCACCGCCGCCCGGATCGCGGTCCTCACCCTCGCGGTAGTCACCACCACCGTCATCCTCGCCGCCATCCCCGGCCACCGCGGCTGGTTCGACGTCGGCGTCTACTACGGCACCGTCCACCACTGGATGGACACCGGCGCCATCTACGACTACGTCCGCCCCGGCACCGCCTACGGCTTCACCTACCCGCCGTTCGCCGCCTTCTGCATGGTGCCCATGCAACTCCTCGGCTGGCACCCGGCGATCGCCGTCAGCGTCGTCCTCGGCTCCGTCGCCACCGGCCTGCTGCTCTACTGGCTGGTCGACCCGATCGCCCGCCGCCAGGGCTGGTGCCGCTGGTACGCCTTCGGCCTGGCCGCGTGCCTGTGCGCCCTCACCAACCCGGTCCGCGACACCTTCAGCTTCGGACAGGTCAACCTGCTGCTGGTCGCCCTGGTCTTCGCCGACCGCCAACTCGCCACCAGCCGCTGGGCGTACCTCACCGGCGTCGGCACCGGACTGGCCGCCGCGTTCAAGCTCACACCCGCGCTGTTCATCGTCCACCTGGTGATCACCCGGCAGTGGCGCGCCGCCGCCACCGCCACCGCGGTCGCCGTCGGCGCCACCGGGCTCGGCCACCTCGCCGCCCCCGAAGCCTCCCGGCAGTTCTGGAGCATCACCCTCTGGGACACCGACCGGGTCGGCGCCTTCGCCTACATCTCCAACCAGTCCCTGCAAGGCGTGATCGCCCGCCTCGGCCCCGAACTCCCCGGCCGCATCCTGTGGGTGGCCACCTCGCTGCTGGTCCTCGCCATCTGGGCGTACCGCCTGCACCGCGCCACCCGGGCCGGCGACACCGTCGCCGCCTACAGCCTCACCGGCCTCGCCTGCTGCCTGGTCAGCCCCATCACCTGGGTACACCACCTGGTCTGGGCGCTGCCCGCCTTCGTCGTCCTCGCCGACGCCGCCCTGCGCCGCCACCACCGCGGCCTGCTGGCCACCGCCTGGCTGCTCCAACTCGTCATCTGCAGCGGCCTGGTGTGGCTCTGGCGAGCCGACAGCAGCGGCCCCGGCGCGTTCTTCGGCGGCAGCGCCTACGTCCTGGTCACGATCGGCCTGCTGGTCGGCATGCCGATCCGCCGCCGCACCGAGGAACCGCCCGTCTCCGAGGACACCGGCATCCTCCGCAGCCGCCTGATCGTCCCCCGATCCGCCGCCGACCACCGCCCCGTCCGCACCAGCGAAAGCCCCGCCACCGTCGGCTGACGGAGCGGGGCAGGGCGGGCAGGGCAGTAGGACGCTGCGGGGGCTGTCGGCCGGGAGTGTGATCACCCCGTGGGGCGGTTCGGTCAGGACGGGGTCCGGGCCGGGTTTCCGTACCGGCTCGAGGGTGCGGCCTCGGCGAGCTGCGCGCCCGCGCGGTGCAGCCAGCGGGCCGGGTCGCTGCGGGCCTCGGCGGACGAACCGGCGAGCGCCGTCAGGGTGAGTACCCCGGCGACGTCGGACTCGCCCGCCACCACGGCCGTCCGCACCCCGGCCGCCTCGGCCATGCCCAGCACCTCGCCCACGGCCTTGCCCTGCAGGCTGGTCGCATCGAACCGGCCCTCGCCGGTGATCAGCAGGTCGGCCGCGGCCAAGGCCGCCGGCAGGTCGAGCAGCCCGGCGACGGCAGCCGCCCCGGGCTCCACCACCGCACCCCACGCGGCCAGCAGCCCGTAACCCGTCCCCCCGGCCGCGCCCGCACCCGGCGTCTCCGGGTCACCCCCCAGCAGCTCCGCCAGCCGCGTCAACCGCTGCTCCAGGAGCGGTAGTTCACGCTCACCCGCCCCCTTCTGCGGACCGTACACCGCCGCCGCACCGCGCGGACCGAGCAGCGGATTCGTGACATCGGTGAGCAGCACCACCCCGCCCGACGGGGTGGCCCGCAGTCCGTCGGTGTCGAAGACCCGTGCAACAGACAGGGCCTGGTCCAACTCTGAGGGTTCGTCAGCCAAGGTCATCCCGCCGGCGTCCAGCAGCCGGGCGCCGAGCGCGGCGAGGATGCCGTACCCGCCATCCGTGGACGCCGAGCCGCCCAGCCCGATCACCAGCCGGGTCGCACCGGCGTCCAACGCCGCGGCGATGGTCTCCCCGGTGCCCCGGGTGGTCGCGGCCAGCGGCAGCAACTCACCACCCAGCAACGGCAATCCGCTCGCCACCGAAAGCTCCACCACCGCCGTCCCGTCCGGCAGCAGGGCGAACCGCCCCGGCACCGGACTCCCGTCCGGTCCGGTGACCGCGGGCACCTCGACCGTCACCGCCTCCGGGTGAGCGGAGACGATCGCCGCCAGCGTCCCCTCGCCACCGTCGGCCATCGGCCGGCACACCACCTGGTCGTCCGGCCGCACCGAACGCCAACCGTCGGCCAACGCAGCCGCCGCATCGGCCGCGTCGATCGTGCCCTTGAACGAATCCGGCGCCACGACGACCCGCATCTGCCCACCTTCGCCTCTCTCGCCCCGAACCGGAGCCCGCCCACCATTGTCGACACCCACCCGCCACCGGCCCGCCCACCGGCCCGTCCACCGGCCCGTCTACCGGCCCGGCCTGGCCTGGCCTGGCCTGATCCAGCCCGTCCTGGACGTCCTGACGATCACCCGCGGGACCCGGCCGCAGCCGGCGAGGGCGCAGGACCTTGGAGTGTCCGCGGAGAGCCTGTCCCGTCCCGCCCCGCCCGGCCTTCCCGCCCCGGCTGCGGCCCTGGGGCGCTACCTCCGGACGATGTGCGCCCGGTGCCGTTCCTTCAACGTGGCCAGCGTCTGCTCGCCCGGCGTGTTCCACACCGGCTCGTTGAACAGCTCGACCTCGATCCAGCCGCGGTAGCCCGCCTCCGCCACCCGGTCGGTGAGCCAGCCGAAGTCGATGTGCCCGTCGCCGACGTGACCGCGACCCAGCAACGCATCGGCAGGCAGGGGCAACGTCCAGTCGCAGACCTGGTACGCCGCGATCCGCCCACCGGCGCCCGCACGTGCCACCTGCTGCGCCAACTGCGGGTCCCACCACACGTGGTAGCTGTCCACCACCACACCCACCTGCGCGGACGGGTGCGGTTCGGCGAGATCCAGCGCCTGGCCGAGGGTGGAGACCACCGCCCGGTCCGCGCAGAACATCGGGTGCAGCGGCTCGATCGCCAACCTGACCCCGAAGTCGCCGGCATGCGGCGCGAGTTCGGCGATCATGTCGGCCACCTGCCGGCGCGCGCCGATCAGGTCCCGGCTGCCCATCGGCAGGCCGCCCACCACCAACACCAGCGTGTCGGTGCCCAGTTCGGCAGCCTCCTCGATCGCCGAGAGGTTGTCCGCCAACGCCGCCTGACGGCTCGCGGCATCCCCCGCGGTCAGGAACCCGCCCCGGCACAGGCTGCTGACCGCCAACCCCGCATCCCGGCACAACCTGGCCGCCCGGGCCAGACCCGCCTCGGCGACCTTGTCCCGCCACAGCCCGATCGCCGGAATCCCGGCCTCCACACAGCCGCGCACCGCCTCCTCCAGACTCCACCCCTTGGTGGTGATCTGGTTCAACGACAGGCGCTCACACCCCTCGGCGACCTTCACGAGCCCACTCACGCCCGCACCCCCGCCACCGCCAGGAAGCTCCGCATCCGGCCCGCGGCCAGCTCCGGATCGGTCAACACCCCGGCCGCGTCCGCCAGTCGGAACAACTCCACCAGGTGGCTCACCGACCGCCCGCTCTGCGCGCCCGCCACCATCGTGAAGTGCTCCTGGAACCCGCACAGCCACGCCAGGAAGACGATCCCGGTCTTGTAGTGGAAGGTCGGCGCCGCGAACAGGTGCCGGGCCAGCGGCACCGTCGGCGCGAACAGCGCGTCGTAGCGCGCCAGATCACCCTCGTCGAGCGCCCGCAAGGCTGCCGCCGCCACGCCCGCGATCGGATCGAAGACACCCAACAGGGCGTCGCTGTAGCCGAGTTCGTCACCCCGGATCAGCTCCGGGTAGTGGAAGTCGTCACCCGTGTACAGCCGTACCCCCTCCGGCAGCCGGCGCCGCAGCGCGACCTCGCGGTCCGCGTCCAGCAGCGACACCTTGATCCCGTCGATCCGCCCCGGGTGGCTGCGGATCAGCTCCAGCACCGTCTCAGTCGCCGCGTCCAGATCACCCGAACCCCAGTAACCCGCCAGCGCCGGATCGAACATCTCGCCCAACCAGTGCAGAATCACCGGCCGTCCGGACTGCCCGACCAGCTTCCCGTACGCCGCCAGATACTCCTCCGGACCGCTCGCCGAGGCCGCCAGCGCCCGACTCGCCATCAGGATCGGCTGCGCACCCGCCGCCTCCACCACCGCGAGCTGCTCCTCGTACGCGGCGATCACCTGCGCCAACGAGACGTCCGAGGAAGCGAGTTGGTCGGTCCCGACGCCGCAGGCCAGGCGTCCGCCGACGGCTTGCGCCTCGGCACCGGAACGGGTGATCAGCTCCCGCGTGGCCGCCCAGTCCAGGCCCATCCCGCGCTGCGCGGTGTCCATCGCGTCCGCCACCCCGAGACCCAGCGACCACAGCCGGTGGCGAAAGGCGAGCGTGGCGTCCCAGTCCACGGCGGCCGGCGCCCCCGGCGCGTTGCCGCCGAGCGGATCGGCCACCACGTGGGCGGCGGCGTACACCACCCGCGAGGTGGAGCGCCCTGCCGAGACCGTGACCGGCTCGGGATCGCGCAGCTGGTACCGGCCGATGCCGGGCAGATCGAGATGCGTCATGGTGTCAGACCTTGCAGTCGAGGAGGTGGGGAGGGGTGGGAGCGGGGGAGTGGGCGACGACCGAGCCGGGGCCATCGCCGGTGGCTGCCGCTTGGCATCGGGCACCGGGTGCCGCGAGGCGCGAGGCGGGACCCCGGGGGCTCAGAGGCTCAGAGGCTGAGGTCGGGCACGGCCAGGCGGCGGCCCTCGCGGGCGGAGCGCAGACCCAGCTCGGCGAGCTGAACGCCCTTCGCGCCCTCCAGCAGGTCCCACTCGTACGGAGCGCCGCTCACCACGTGACGCAGGAACAGCTCCCACTGCACCTTGAACCCGTTGTCGAACTCCCCGTTGTCCGGGACCTGCTGCCACTGCTCACGGAACCGCTCGGTGGCCGGCAGGTCGGGGTTCCAGACCGGCTTGGGGGTGGTGGCCCGGTGCTGGATCCGGCAGTTGCGCAGGCCGGCGACCGCGCTGCCCTCGGTGCCGTCGACCTGGAACTCCACCAGCTCGTCACGGTCCACCCGCACCGCCCACGACGAGTTGACCTGGGCGACGATCCCGCCCTCCAGCTCGAACACGCCGTACGCCGCGTCGTCCGCGGTCGCCGGGTACGGGCGGCCCTGCTCGTCCACCCGCTGCGGAATGTGGGTGACCGCCTGCGCGTACACCGAGCGGACCGGCGCGATGATCCCGTCCAGCACGTAACGCCAGTGCGGGAACATGTCGAGGATCATCCCGCCGCCGTCCTCGGCCCGGTAGTTCCAGGACGGGCGCTGGGCGCTCTGCCAGTCGCCCTCGAACACCCAGTAGCCGAACTCGCCGCGCACGGAGAGGATCCGGCCGAAGAAGCCGCTGTCGACCAGCCGCTTCAGCTTCAACAGGCCGGGCAGGAACAGCTTGTCCTGCACCGCGCCGTTGCACACCCCGGCCTCCCGGGCCAGTCGCGCCAGCTCCAGGGCCGCGTCGAGGGACTCGGCGGTCGGCTTCTCGGTGTAGATGTGCTTCCCGGCGGCGATCGCCGCCTTGATGGCGCCCTCCCGGGCCTGGGTGACCTGCGCGTCGAAGTAGATCTCGGCGAGCGGGTGGGCCAGCGCCTCGTCGAGCGAGGTGGTCCAGTGGGTGAGCCCGTGACGGTCCGCCAGCTCCTGGAGCTTGGCGGCACTACGGCCGACCAGGATCGGCTCGGGCCACAGCACCTCGCCGTCGCCGAGCGGCAGGCCGCCCTGCTCGCGGATGGCCAGGATCGAGCGCACCAGGTGCTGGCGGTAGCCCATCCGGCCGGTGACGCCGTTCATGACGATGCCGATGACCCTGCGGGACATGGGTGGGTCCTTCTTTCTGGTCGGGGGAGGTGGGAGGTGGGAGGTGGGAGGTGGGAGGTGGGAGGTCGGACTTGGAGACTGGAGACTGGATGCACGAGGTGCGGTCCCCGCGGGGGGCGGGAAAGCGCTTGCCGCACGGACCCGGGGAGGCCTTGGGAAAGCGCTTGCCGCCGTCGCGGTAGTGCGGCTCGAGGTGGTGTGGCGAAGCCAAGTGGCGACTGACGGAAAACGCTTTCTACTTACTTGGCGGCGAGCCTGCGGAAAGCGCTTTCCATGCGCCGAGGCTAGGCCCCCGGATCGCGCCGGTCAAGGGCGGACGGCCGAGCGGTAACCTGTTCCCTCGATCATCCGCGAGCAGTGCGACGGAACGAGGAGATTCGGTGGCTGTCACTCTCGGCGATGTGGCGCGGCACGCGGGCGTCTCGCTCGCCACCGCCTCGCGGGCCCTGAACGGTTCCGCGCGGTCGGTGACGGAGGAGCTCTCCGCGAAGGTCCGGGCCAGCGCCGATGTGCTGGGCTACCTGCCGAACGCCCCGGCGCAGGCGCTGGCGCGCTCGACCGGTGCGACGGTCGGGGTGCTGCTGCACGACGTGGCGGACCCGTACTTCGGTGCGATCGCCCGGGGCGTCGGCGACGCGGCGGCCCGGGAGGGGCTGCTGTCGATGGTGACCAGCACCGACGGTGATCCGCAGCGCGAGCTGCAGGCGATCCGGATGCTGCACGCCCAGCGGGTGCGGGCCATCATCCTGGCCGGCTCGGCGTACAACGAGGCGTCGGTGGTGCGGCAGTTGGACGACGCGCTGTCGGCGTACCAGGAGCAGGGCGGCCGGGTGACCGCGATCTCCGACCACGGCCCCTGGTACGACACGGTGGACGTCGAGAACCGCGGGGGTGCGGCCTCGCTGACCCGGGAGCTGGCGAGGCTCGGCCACCGCCGGTTCGCGGTGATCACCGGTCCGGAGCGGATGCGGGTCGCCGAGGACCGGCTGGCCGGAGTGCTCGACGGGCTCGCCGACTTCGACCTGACGCTGCCTGAAACGTCGTTGCAGCGCACCGAGTTCACCCGGGAGGGCGGCCGGGCCGCAATGGCCAGGATCCTGGACGTCACCCGGGCGAGTGGCGCTCCGCGCCCGACCGCCGTCATCGCACTGTCCGACATCTGTGCCGCGGGCGTCCTGGCCGAGCTCCGCGAACGGTCGATCTCCGTCCCCGGTGAGATCTCGGTGGCGGGGTTCGACGACATCCCGCTGGCCACCGACCTGGCGCCCGCGCTGAGCACCGTCCGCCTCCCGCTCGGCAGGATGGGCGCCGACGCGGTCCGGCTGGCCCTCGCCGCCCCGTCCCGGGAGCCGGATCGGGTCCATGCCTTCGCCGAGGTGGTCCTGCGCGCCAGCACCGCGGCGCCGGCGGAGGACTGACGGTCCGCCCGATCGCGCACGAGCGGGGGCCGGCGGGAGCGCGAGGGCCGTGGCCGGGGACCGCCCGCCGGGGACCGTGGGCTGAGGGGGCGTCAGGCGTCGTCCGCGCCGGAGCTCCGTCGGCTCTGCGTGCTCCCGTTCAGGTACTGCTCCAGCCGTTGCTGGTTGTCGACCAGTCGTAGGCACAAGTGCCGGAACTGGGCGAGTTCCTCGGGCGTGAAGCCGCGGAAGACGGCGTCCATGGCGCGCCGGGTGGGTTCGCGGAAGGAGTCGAGCCAGTCGCGGCCGGCGGGGGTGATCCGGGCGCGGACGGAGCGGCGGTCCTGCGGGTCCTGGGCGCGCTGCACCAGGCCGTCGCGTTCCAGGGTGTCGACCAGGCCGGTGACGTTGCGGGAGCTGACGCCGGCGCCGCGGGCGAGGTCGCCGATGCTCAGGCCGTCCTGGTCGGCGTTGCCGAGCCGGGCGAGCACGTCGAGCGCTCCGGCACTGAGGCCGCGCCCGCCGGCGCCGTGGGTGCGCAGCTTGTCGATGGCCTGGGAGGCGGAGCGGACCGCGGCGGCCGCTTCCAGAGCGAGGGTGTTGTCGTCGAGGGCGAACGCGGTCATCGAGGCGCGCACGCCGGAGTCGTAGAGCAGGCCGGCGTGGTCCTCGGCCAGGGCTGAGTTATGTACGTCCTTCATCATGAAGTCCTACTCTAATTGTGGTGCGTGCTCGGCGCCAGGGATTCGGACCGGTCCGATTGATCGTCAGGTGGCGTTCCCTGCATACCGATCGGTGCTTCGAGAGCGAGAGAGAACGAGGGAGAACGAGGGAGAACGAGGGGGCGCGAGGGAGTGCGAGGGAGAGCGAGGCGCCCCGGCGTTCACCCGTTCACCCGTTCGCTGCAGCGACGCGCCGCTGACGGCTCATCCGGCGGGCGCGGCGCGGCGGTGATCGTTACGTTCCGGGCTGAGGAGGTGTCAGGTCGGCCGCGTCCGCGGCTCCGGGCCCTCGGGGCACCGGGCACCCTCGGGTTGCTGGGCAATCGAGCGGCAGGAGAATGCGCGTGGCCGGGACGCCGCCGCCCCGCGAGGGCAGACCGCCGGAGTGGCGGGCATCGGTGGTGGCCGCTGCCGCGAGTGTGCTGCTCATGGTGGCGATCGTGTTGGGGAGTCGGGGCCTGCGGGACTTCGACTCGGCGCTGGTGCCGTACGCGGTGGCCAGCATCTTCCTGACCTTCGGGGTGGTGTACCGCTACGTGGTGTGGGTGTCCGCCCCTGCCGCGCGGCGGTTGTTCACGCAGGGGTGGAAGGCGGCGCTGTCCTGGCAGAACCTGAAGCGTTCGCCGACCGCGCTGCCCAGGATGATCGCGACCTACCTCGGCTTCCAGAAGTTCCTCGGGGCGCGCTCGCACGCCCGCTGGGCCGCTCACCAACTCATCTTCTGGGGCTGCCTGTTGGCGGCCGCGATCACCTTCCCGCTGACCTGGGGCTGGTTCACCTTCACCTCCTCCAGCGCGACCGGGCCGGGCTACGAGATGCGGCTGTGGGGGTTCAAGCTGTTCGGCTTCGACTCCGGCAGCTTCCTCGGCTGGGCGCTGTACCACGGCCTGGACCTGGCGGCGGTGATGGTGATCGGCGGCGCCGGGTACTTCCTGTGGCGGCGCATGCGGGACCGGGCGGCCACCACCGGGCAGCGCTTCGGCTACGACTTCGTGCCGCTGCTGGCGCTGATCACCATCTCGGTGACCGGCCTCCTGCTGACCTTCTCCGAGATGGTGCTGCACGGCGGCGGCTACGAGTTCCTGGCGATCCTGCACATGGCCGCGGTGGTGCTCACCCTGGTCTTCCTGCCGTTCGGCAAGTTCTTCCACATCGTGCAGCGGCCCGCCGCGGTCGGCATGCAGCTGTTCAAGTACACGGCCAGGCGCCGCGGTTCGGACGCCGAGGAGCTGCTGGCCTGCCGGCGGTGCGGCCGGCCGATCGACACCGTCGCCGCGGTGGAGAACCTCCAGGCCACCATGCGTGACCTGGACCTCGGCTTCGACGCGTGGGCCGAGTACTGCCCGCGCTGCAAGCGGGTGCTGCGCGGCACCGCGTACCTGTCGAACGTCAACCGGGGGTTCAAGTGAGCGCCGAGTACGTCCCGTTGGGCCCGAGCATCGCCCCGCTCGGGACGCGCAACTTCCGCGACGCGGGCGGCCTGCCCGCCGCGGCCTGGCGCGCGGACCAGACCGAGCAGACGCTCGTCCCCACGCACTGCTGCTTCTGCGGGGTGCAGTGCGGGATGTACCTGCGGGTGGACGGGCGCGGCAAGGTGTTCGGGGTGGAGCCGCGCAACCACGACATCAACCGGATGCGCCTGTGCCCCAAGGGGATCAATGCCTACCAGCAGGTCAACCACCCGGACCGGCTGACCGCGCCGCTGCTCCGCCGGCACCGCAACGAGCAGTTCCGTGAGGCGAGTTGGGAGGAGGCGCTGGACCACACGGTCGCGCAGATCGAGCGGATCCAGCGGGAGTACGGGCGCGACGCGTTCGGGATGCTCGGCGGGGCCAGCCTGTTCTCCGAGAAGACGTACCTGGTCGGCAAGTTCGCCCGGGTGGCGCTGAAGACCCGGCACGTGGACTACAACGGCCGGCTGTGCATGGTGAGCGCCGCCGGGGCGAACAAGCTGGCGTTCGGCATCGACCGGGCGGCCAACCCGTTCTCCGACATCCTGCAGACCGACTGCCTGCTGATCGCCGGGTCGAACGTCGGCGAGTGCTTCCCGGTGATGACCCAGTACGTCTGGGGCGCCCGCGACCGGGGCGCCAAGCTGATCGTGGTGGACCCGAGGGAGACCGCGATCGCCCGCACCGCCGACGTCCACGTCGCGCTCAAGTCCGGTACCGACGCGGCGTTCTTCAACGCGGTGCTGCACGTGATCGTCGAGGAGGGCCTGACCGACGAGGAGTTCCTCGCCGCCAACGCCACCGGCTGGGAGGAGCTCAAGCGCACCGTCAAGGCCTACCCGCCGATCCGGGCGGCCGAGATCTGCGGCATCCCCGCCGAGCAAGTCGTCGAGGTGGCACGGATGTTCGGCCGGTCCCCGCGGGCGATGGCCTGGCACGCGCGCGGCATCGAACACCACACCCAGGGCGTCGAGAACTGCCTGACGGTGATCAACCTGTGCAGCGCGACCGGCAACCTGGGCCGCCCCGGCGCCGGTTACGGCACCATCACCGGCCAGGGCAACGGCCAGGGCGGCCGCGAACACGGCCAGAAGTCCGACCTGCTGCCCGGCGGACGCTCCATCAACGACCCCGCGCACCGCCGGCAGATCGCCGCGATCTGGGGCATCGACGAGGACGAACTCCCGCCCGCCGGCACCTCGATGATGGAGATGGTCTGGCAGATGCAGCGCGGCGAGATCCGCGGCCTGCTCGGCGTCTGCAACAACCCCTTCGTCTCGCTGCCCAACTACGCGGTGGTGAAGGACGGTTACGACACCCTGGAGTTCCACGGCCAGTTCGACTTCTTCCTCTCCGAGACCGCCGCCAACGCGCACGTGGTCTTCCCGGTGACCACCTGGGCCGAGGACGAGGGCGTGATGGCCAACGCCGAGGCCCGGGTGGTCAAGCACAACAAGGCGCAGGAGCCGCCCGCCGGGGTGCGCACGGACACCTGGGTGCTGTGCGAACTCGCCCGCCGGCTCGGCGTGGGAAGCAAGTTCGCCTTCGAGGGCTCCCGCGACGTCTTCGACGAGCTGCGCCGCGCCTCGGCCGGCACGGTGATCGACTACTACGGCATCACGTACGAGCGGCTGGAGCGGACCGGTGGGATCGCCTGGCCCTGCCCGGGCCTCGAACACCCGGGCACGCCAAGGCTGTTCGAGGACGGCAGGACGTACCACGCGGACGGAAAGATCCACCTGCAGGCGGTGGAGTGGCACCCGCCGGCCGACCCGTACAGCGACGAGTTCCCGATGACGCTGACCACCGGGCGCACCGTGGCGCACTTCCTGTCCGGAAACCAGACGCGGCGGCTCGGTGCGCTGGTCGAGCAGACGCCGCGGCCGTGGGTGGAGGTGCACCCCTCGCACGGGTTCCGGACCGGCGATCCGGTGCGGGTGACGACGCGGCGCGGGAGCGAGGTGCTGCCGGCGCTGGTCACCGAGGCGATCCGGCCGGACCACGTCTTCGTGCCGTACCACTGGCCGTACCCGGTGGCGGCCAACGCGCTGACCATCGACGCGCTCGACCCGCGCTCCAAGATCCCCGAGTACAAGGTGTGCGCGGTGCGGATCGAGCGCGGCGAGGCGGTCGATCCGGTGCCCGCGCCGCCGACCCCGCCGGGCCGCGAGGCGTACCCGGAGGCCCAGGTGTCGCGGAGCGACCCGCTGCCGCCGACCTCGCCGCAGGGCCGCGGCACCGCGGAGAGGGGCTGAGCGCCGATGCTCGGACGGACCATCTTCATCGACCCGGGCCGCTGCATCGGCTGCCAGGCGTGCGTGTCGGCGTGCCGCGAGTGCGACTCGCACCGCGGCAAGTCGATGATCCACCTCGACTACCCGGACGAGGGCCACTCGGTGGCGTCGCTGCCCACCGTCTGCATGCACTGCGAGGACCCGGTCGCCCCGTGCGCCGAGGTCTGCCCCGCCGAGGCGATCCTGATCACCGCGGACGGCGTGGTCCAGGAGGCCGACCCGACGCGCTGCATCGGCTGCGCGAACTGCGTCAACGCCTGCCCGTTCGGGGTGCCGAAGATCGACCTCGAGGCGAAGCTGCAGATGAAGTGCAACCTCTGCTACGACCGCACCTCCTACGGCCTGGCGCCGATGTGCGCCACGGTCTGCCCGACCGGTGCGCTGTTCTACGGCACGGTGGAGGAACTCCAGGCCGAGCGGCCCGGGGTGGACGTCTCCGCGATGTTCGCCTTCGGCGACACGACGATCTCCACCGGGGTGGCCATGGTGGTGCCCGCCGAGCGCCGGGACCCCGTCCCCGGCGGGATGTTGAGCCTGATCGAGGTCAACGGGCGCCCCACGCCCGGGAACGGAGCGGCGGCGTGAGCACTCCCGTCAACTCCTTCGAGCCGGACGGCCCGGAGGACCGGCGGGCGGCCGAGCAGGCCGCCCTGCGGGACCGGATCAGCGCGGACTCGCTGACCACCCGCCGCGACTACCTGCGGATCGTCGCCACCGTCTCCGGCGGCCTGGTGGTCGGCTCCACGGTGGTCTCCGCCGGTGTGCTGCACCGCCACGGAGACGGCGGGGCAACGCCGTTGAAGGTCGCCGACCGGCTCGGCCACGGCGAGGCCGTGAGCTTCGACTACCCAGGCGAGGACGACCGGGCGATGGCGATCCGGCTGTCCGACGGCACCCTGGTCGGCTACTCCTCGGTCTGCACCCACCTGGCCTGCGGGGTGCTCTGGCGGCGCGACCAAGGCGCCGACGGCGACCTCTACTGCCCATGCCATGAAGGGATGTTCGACGCCCGGACCGGCGACGTGACGGGCGGCCCGCCGCCCCGTCCGCTGCCGAAGGTGGTGATGGTGGAGGACGCCGAGGGTGCGGTGTGGGCGATCGGCACCGCACGCTCGGGCGAGGACGAACAGGCCGGCGTGTGCCGTGAGTTGAAGGGCCGCAACCCCGTGCTCGCCGAGGCGGCCGGGTGCGCGGACCGTAAGAGCGCTAAGTGAGAACGGACATGACGCGGCGTCAGGTGCAGTGCGGAGGTGTGCGATGAGCGTCCCCGAGGGCCACTTCCCGGAGGACTACCACCCGGGCAGCGACGAGCCGAGGCTCAACCGGCCGGTCCACGACCGGTATCCGCAGATCCGGGCGACCAGCGGCTACGCCGACCCGCGGGTCACCGCGACCGGCCCCGGCCCCGGCGCGGGCACCGACCAGCAGCCCGAGCGCTCGGCGATCCTCACCGCCCGGGTGGTGCTGGCCGTGACGATCGTGATCGGGCAGCTCTGGGCGCTGACCGTCGCGACCAACGCGTGGATGCGCGGCGAGGTGGCGACCGCCTGGTGGTGCACCGCGTTCAGCGCCGCGTCGTTCCTGGTGGTGCTGCTCGCCTGGCGGATCTCGCCGCGCGACCGCTGACCCTCCGGAAGCGCCGAGCCGGTGCCCGTCAGCCCTCCGGGAGGGGGGACGGGCGCTGCACCAGGACCGCGCCGAGCAGCAGGCCGACGGCGATCGCCGCCGCCAGCCGGCGCTCCGCCGCGCCGATCGACAGGCGGCCCGCCGCCGCGTCCAGCGCCCAGGGCTTCAGCGCCGCGACCTTGTCCAGCCGGGCGACGTCCGGGAAGGCCCTTACCGCGACCGTCCTGGCGGCGTCGCCGAGCGTCACCGTCAGCGCCGCGCCGTCCGGGACCAGCACCATCGAGCAGCGGCCGCCGTAGCCCGCCGCGACCGTGCCCACCGCGTGCGCCAGCTCCGTCGCGCCCTCGCCGCTGGCCGACAGCAGCATCCTGGTCAGCCGGTCCAGCAGGGCGGTCAACCGCTCGACCGTCACCCCGTCCGCGGGCCCGCGGTCCGCCGCCGCCGGCCCGCGGCCGCCTCGTCCGCCACGCCTCCGCCGTCCACCCGCGCCTCCCTCGTTGCTGACAGCCGGTCACATCCTGGCCCGGACCGGTGCACGCGAGCGGGAGGCGCACTGCGGATGCGGTGTCGGAAATGTGGTGATACGACTCGAATCACTTGTGGAAGGGAGCCCTCGATGGACGACTACCCGCTGCTCAACCTGTTCTGGACGATGCTCTGGCTGTTCCTGTGGATCCTCTGGTTCTTCCTGCTGTTCAAGGTGATCACCGACATCTTCCGCAGCCACGACATGGGCG
Source organism: Kitasatospora sp. NPDC002522 (assembly GCF_053595195.1). Taxonomy (NCBI): domain Bacteria; kingdom Bacillati; phylum Actinomycetota; class Actinomycetes; order Kitasatosporales; family Streptomycetaceae; genus Kitasatospora; species Kitasatospora sp. NPDC002522. Next base: position 8,677 of record NZ_JBSFXE010000003.1, on the reverse strand, counting down.
GCTGGGGCAAGGCCGGCTGGACGATCTTCGTGATCCTGCTCCCGTACATCGGCGTGCTGGCATACCTGATCGCCCGCGGCAAGTCGATGGGGGAGCGTGACCGGGCTCTCGCGATGCAGGCGGAAAGCGATTTCCAGGACTACGTCCGGAAGGCCGCCGGGACCGAGCAGAAGGGCGCGGCCGGGCACGTCGACGACCTCGCCCGGCTCGCCGACCTGAAGAGCAGCGGTGCCATCTCCGAGGAGGAGTTCCAGAAGGCCAAGGAGAAGCTGCTCGCCTGAGCAGACCGCTTCCGCGTCGACCCCGCCGAGAGGCGGGCGGGAGGAGGACCACCGGGGTGGCGGAACCACAGCTGACACCCGAGGTGTTCGATCGGGCCATCGTGGCGATAGCACTGACCGTCGGCCCGGACCACCGGATGGTCTACTACAACGACGCGTTCCGCGAACTCTTCGGCAACCGCCAGCTCGGCGCCCCCGCCCGTGAGGTGTTCACGGAGCCGGGCGCCGAGCACTTCCTCGCCACCCTGGACGCCGTCCGCGCCGACGGCAGCGCCCGCCGGGTCACCGCCCACCGCACCCTGGACTGCCGGCAGAGCGGGCCCGCCCACCGCCACTTCGTGTACTCCGCCTCGCCCGCCGCGACGCCGACCGGCGGCCCCGGCACGCTGATCGCGGCCATCGACACCACCGCCGAACTGCACTCCGCGCTGGAGGCCGAGCGCCTCTCCGCGGAACGCCTGCAGGCCCTGCAGCGCTACGAGGCGCTGGTCGCCGCCGCCTCCGAGATGGTCTGGCTGGCCCGCGCCGACGGCTCGACCAGCGAACTGATGCCCGGCTGGGAGGAACTCACCGGCCAGCCCTTCCCGGACGCCGCAGGCACCGGCTGGCTGGACGTCGTCCACCCGCAGGACCGCTCCGAGGTCGCCGCCCGCTGGGCCGCCGCCATCGCGACACCCGAACCGTTCGAGTACACCTTCCGGGTGCGCAGCGCCCAGGGCGGCTACCGGCACATCCGCTCCCGCGCCTACCCGATCGTCCGGGACGGCAAGAGCGCCGAGTGGATCGGCACCACCTCCGACGTCGAGGACCACTGGCGCAACCGGCTGCGCGAACGCCTGCTGGCCCGGGCAGGCGCCGTCACCGAGGCCGAACGCGCCGAGGACGCCTTCACCGCCCTCGCCGCCACCGTCGTCCCCGAACTCACCGACGTCTGCGCGGTCTACCTGCTGCCCGGACCCGACGCCGCCGGCGACGCCGTCACCGCCACCCGGATCGCCTCCGTCGCCCGGCCCGGACTGCCGCCGCTGCCGCCGCTGCGCCGACAGACCTTCACGCTGGGGCGGCAGGGACGGCGAGCCGTCGCCACCCGGACCCCGATCCTGCTCTCCCTGCCCGAGGGCAAGCCCGTCGGTGGCGCCGTCCCGGAGATCTCGGCCCGCTGGCTGGAATCCGCCGGCGCCACCAGCCTGACCCTGCTGCCGATCGTCGTCGACGGCGCCGTGGTCGCCCTGTGCGCGACCGCCACCTGCGAGGGCGGCCCGCCGCCCGGGCCCGCCGACATCGACCTCCAGCACGAAGTCCTGCAACGTGCCCAGGCCCCGCTGCGCCAGGCCCTCGCCCTGCAGCGCGCCCGGCACGCCGCCGTCGTCCTGCAGCGGGCCATGCTCACCACCCCGCCGGAGGTCGGGGGCGCCGCCGTCGCCGCCCGCTACCAGCCCGGCAGCCGCAACGCCGAGGTCGGCGGCGACTGGTACGACGCCTTCACGCTGCCCGACGGCTCGCTCGCCATGACCATCGGCGACGTCGCGGGACACGACCTGGCCGCCGCCACCACCATGGGCCAGCTGCGCGCGATGCTGCGCTCCATCGCCTACACCCGCACCCACGTGCACACCGCCGCCGACACCCTGCGCGAACTCGACACCGCCGCCGAAGGACTCGGCGTCGGCACCTTCGCCACCGCCATCCACGCCCGGCTGATCCGGCGCGGCGCCGACGGCGGCTGGGACCTGGAGTGGGCGAACGCCGGCCACCCGCCGCCGGTCCTGGTCCCCGTCGACGGGCCGCCCGTCCTGCTCACCGACGACGACGCCGACGTGCCGCTCTGCGTCGACCCGGTGCGCTCCCGGCTGACCCACCGTCACCCGATCAGACCCGGCGAGACCCTGCTGTTCTACACCGACGGCCTGGTGGAGGTCCCCGGCGAGCACCTCAACGACGGCATCGCCCGGCTGTGCGCCGCCGCTGCCGCCGAACGCCACCGCCCGCTCGGCGAACTCTGCGACCACCTGATCGGACGGGTCGCCGACGTCCGCGACGACATCGCACTGATCGGCTTCCGCCCCGACCCCGGTGGCGGGTAGGGGAGTCGACGTGGCGGCGGAGGAGCACGCGGAGAGCGGCGAGGCGGCGGGCGACCAGGCGGAGCGGGGCCGGGCGGAGCGGGAACGGCGGAAGGGTGAGCGGCGGATGGACGGCGGCGACGGCGGGCGGGCGCGGGTGCCCGACAGCGAGGAGATCGACCACGCGCTGATCGAGGCGCTGTTCGCGCAGGCACCGCAGGGCCTCTACCTGCTCGACCGCGACCTGCGGGTGCTCCGCTACAACAGCGCCGCGCGCGGCGTCCGCGGCGTGCCCTCCAGCAAGATCGTCGGCCACCGGGCGGGCGACTTCGCTCCGGGTTACGACCGCACCGAGCTGCACGCCCTCGCCCGGCAGGTCATGCAGGACGGCGGCTACGTCCGCGACCACCTGGTCCGCGGCCCGATGCCCGAGGACCCGAGCCGCGAGATGGTCGGCGCGTTCTCCTTCTTCCGGATCCGGACCAGCACCGGCCAGCCGTACCTGGTCGCCTCCGTCGAGGACGTGACCGAGCGCCAGGCCGCCCTCGACCGGCTCGACATCCTGCACGCCGCGCACCGCCAACTCGGCGCCTCGCTCGACGCCATCGGCTCCGCCCAGGAACTCGCCGACGTCGCCGTGCCCCGCCTCGCCGACTCCGCCACCCTCGACCTGCTCGACGAGCCGCTGCGCGGCCTCCCGCTGCGCTCCGGCCCGATCGACCCCGGCGCGCCGCTGCGCCGCGCCGCCTACCGGGCCGTCCGCGGAAGCGCGCTCACCGGCCCCTGGCAGGGCCCCATCCCGCACGGCTCGCTGTCCACCTACGGCGCGCCCACCCCCTACAGCCAGGTGCTAGAGGACGGCCGGCCCCGGCTGATCCGGCGGCTCACCGGCTCCGAACCGTGGCTCGCCTCCGACCCCGAACGGGGCCGCCGGCTGACGGCGCTCGGCGTGCACTCGATGATCGTCGCACCGCTGGTGGTACACGACGCCGTCCTCGGCATCCTGGCGCTCTACCGGTACCGGCGGATCGCCGCGTTCGACCAGGAGGACCTCGAACTCGCCGCCGAACTCGCCTCCCGCGGCGCACTCTCAATCGACAAGGCCCGCAGCTACGCCCGCGAACGCTCCATCGCCACCACCCTGCAACGCCAACTCCTGCCCCGGGAACCGGCCGACCTCAGCGCCGTGCAGACCGCGCACGTCTACCTGCCAGGCCTGGTCGGACCCGGCGGCGACTGGTACGACGTCATCCCGCTGTCCGCCACGCGGGTCGGCCTCGCCCTCGGCTCGGTCACCGGCACCGGTATCGAGGCCGCCGCCGTCATGGGCCAAATCCGCACCGCGCTGCGGACCCTGGCGGTCCAGGACCTGACGCCCGACGAACTGCTGGTGCGGCTCGACGACGCCGCCCGGGTCCTCGTCGAGGAGCAGCGCGAGAGCCTGCAGCCCGGGGCCGACCAGCTGCCCGACGGCCTCGCCTCCTGCCTCTACCTGATCTACGACCCGATCAGCCGGACCTGCACCGCCGCCTCGGCCGGCCACCCCGGGCCGATCGTGGTCGGGCCCGACGGCGCGGCGCTCGCCTTCGACGTCGAACCCGGGCTGCCGCTCGGCTGCGGGGACGGCTGCTACGAGACCACCGTCAGGGAGTTGGAGGAGGGCAGCCTGCTCGGGATGTACACCCGCGGGCTGCTCGCCGGGGCGAAGCCATCCAAGGGTACGGAGCCCGGTACCGAGGTCGAGCTTGCGGGCGTCGGCGAGGTGCTCCCCGCGGAACGCTCGGGCCCCGGCGTGTACTTCGCGGGCGGGGCGCCGCCCGCGGCCGGATCCGCCGTCCTGGAACGGGTGTTGGCCCGGCCCGGTGACGACCTGCACGAGATGTGCGACCAGGCCGTGTACGCGCTGCTGCCCGAACGGCACCGCGAGGACGCCGTGTTGCTGTTGGCGCGCACCCGGGCCCTGCCCGAGGACCAGGTCGCGGTGTGGACCCTGCCGGACGACCCCGCGGTGGTGCGCACCGCCCGCCGGCTCGCCGAACACCAGGTCGCGGCTTGGGGTTTGGAGGCACTCGAATTCTCCACCGACCTGATCGTCAGTGAACTCGTCACCAACGCGATCCGGTACGGCAAGGCGCCGATCCGGCTGCGGCTGATCCACGACCGGGGGCTGATCTGCGAGGTGTCCGACAGTTCCGACAGCACCCCGCACCTGCGCCGCGCCAAGAGCACCGACGAGGGCGGGCGCGGACTGTTCATCGTCGGCCAGTTGGCGCAGCGCTGGGGCACCAGGTTCGCCCGCCACGGCAAGACCATCTGGGCACACCAGGAGGAGCCGGTCTTCAAGCCGTCCGAACCCGACACGAGTTGAGGACGCGGCGGGCGGAAACTCGACGGCCGCGCGGCATCCGCGAGGATGACAGCCCGGCCGTCGCGACGGCCCCGAGGAGCAGCGTCAGGGACGCACCTTCGGGGAGTTCTCCGCGGTCTTGCCCGGGTCGAACTCGGCCACCGGGGACAGGACTTCGTCCATCCGGGCGAGCAGCGCCGGCTCCAGCTTCACACCCGCCGCCTTGACGTTCTCGGCGACCTGCTCGGGACGCGAGGCGCCGATGATCGCCATCGACACGTTCGGGTTCTGCAGCACCCAGGCCACCGCGAGCTGCGCCAGGGACAGGCCCGCCTCGTCCGCCAGCGGGCGCAGCAGCTGCACCCGCTCCAGCACCTCCGGGCGCATCCAGCGCGACACGAAGGTCGCGCCGCCCTTGGTGTCGGTGGCCCGCGAACCGGCCGGCGGCTCCGCGCCCGGCAGGTACTTGCCGGTCAGCACGCCCTGCGCGATCGGCGACCACACCACCTGGCCGATGCCGAGCTCCTCGGAGACCGGCACCACCTCGGCCTCGATGACCCGCCACAGCGCGCTGTACTGGGGCTGGTTGGAGACGAACGGGATGCGCAGCTCGCGGGCCAGCGTGTGGCCCGCGCGGATCTGCTCGGCCGTCCACTCGGACACGCCGATGTACAGCGCCTTCCCGGAGCGGACCACGTCGGCGAACGCCTCCATGGTCTCCTCCAGCGGAGTCGACGGGTCGAAGCGGTGCGCCTGGTAGACGTCCACGTAGTCGGTCTGCAGCCGCCGCAGCGAACCGTCGATCGACTCCATGATGTGCTTGCGGCCCAGGCCGCGGTCGTTGCGGCCCGGGCCGGTCGGCCAGAACACCTTGGTGAAGATCTCCAGGCCCTCGCGGCGCTCGCCCTTCAGTGCCCGGCCCATCACCGCCTCGGCACGGGTCTCCGCGTAGACGTCGGCGGTGTCGAAGGTGGTGATGCCCGCGTCCAGCGCGGCCCGGATGCACGCCGTCGCGGTCTCCTCCTCGACCTGCGAGCCGTGGGTGAGCCAGTTGCCGTACGCGATCTCACTGACGATCAGGCCGCTGCGGCCCAAGTGGCGGAAGTCCATGATCTGTACGTTACGCCAGACGAGGGCGCACGGCCGATAGCATCGCGGGGACGTGCCGTGGCGGCGGGTGCCAGCCCCGCCGGGGCCGGACCGAAGTCGTGGACGCGGTGGCGCGCCGGTACAGGGGCGGGCGGGGCTGCCGCACCGAGGAGGAGCACCGTGAACGACCCGCTCGAGCCGCCCGCCGCAGCCCCGGCGCCCGCCGCGGTCCACCCGCCGGGCACCGGTGTCGAGCCCGCCCGGTGGAACCGGCAGCGGCTGCGCAGCAACAACGAGTGGCTGCTGCTGGAGCGGCTGCGCACCGCCGGGCCCGCCTCGCGGGCCCAACTCGCCCGGGACACCGGCCTGTCCAAGCCCACCGTGTCGGCCGCGCTGGCCTCGCTCGAACAGGCCGGGCTGGCCCGCGAGGCCGGCACCGTCGCCCCCGAACGCGGCCGCACCGCCGTCCTGTACCGGGCCGACCCGACGGCCGGGTACGTCCTCGGCATCGACGTCGGCCGGGCCCGCCTGCGGGTCGCCGTCGCGGACCTGGCCGGCACCGTCGTGGCGCGCCGCAACGTCGCCAACCGCGGACGCACCGGCACCGCCGTCGCCACCGCCCTGGTGGCCACCGCGCGCGAGGCCGTCGCCGAGGCCGGACTCGGCGACGGCGACGTGGTCCGCGCGGTGATCGGCAGCCCCGGCGTGTGGGACGAACGGCGGCGGATCATCCGCCACGCCGCGCACCTGCCCGGCTGGGCGAAGCCCGGCCTGCTGGACGGGATCGTGGAGGGCCTGGGCACCGAGGTCGCCGTCGGCAACGACGCCAACCTGGCCGCCCTCGGCGAGTACACCTTCGGTGCGGGCGCCGGCGCCTCGGTCTTCGCCTACCTGCTGGTCGGCACCGGCCTGGGCGTCGGCGTGGTGCGCGGCGGGGAGCTGCTGACCGGAGCGCACGGCGCGGCCGGGGAGATCGGCATGCTGAAACTTCCCTGGGGCAGCGCTGAAGTGACGGATGGTCAGGTCTCCCTGGAGGAGGTGGTGGCGGCCGACTCGGTGGTGCGGACCGCGCAGCAGCTCGGCATGGCCGGCCCGCTCACCGCCGCCCGGGTCTTCGCCGCGGCCCGCGGCGGCGACCCGACGGCGCTCCGCGCGGTCGAGCTGTCGGCCGAGCAACTCGCCTTCGCCGTCGCGGTGGTGGCCACCGTGATCGACCCCGAGGTGGTGGTGATCGGCGGCGGCCTCGGCCGCAGCGCGGACCTGCTGCTGCCGCCGCTGGACGAGGCGCTGCGCCGCAGCTGCGCGCTGCGGCCGCGACTGGTCGCCAGCGCACTGGGCGAGGACGCGGTGCTGCTCGGCGCGGTGGCGACCGCGCTGGACACCGCCCGGCTCGCGGTCTTCGAACGCCGCACCGCCGCCGGATAGCGGGGCCGGTGGTCGCCCGGGTGGGGTCTTTGGGCCCTACCGGCGGCGCGGCCCGCGGGCGGAGGCTCAAGGCAACGGACTGGACGGTGATCGGACGGCCGGCGGGCAGTCGGACGGCGGGCAGTCGAACCGGGCGGCCGGTCGGCGGCGAGGGACGGCGATCGGTCGCCGTAGACGGTGATCCGTGACGGTCCGTGGCGATCGATGGCGATCCGGCGAGGAGTGATCCGCGATGACCGAGACTGTGCGTGAGCCGGTGCAGTGGGGCGATGACCGTGAAGCCGGCGACGATCGCGAAGCGGCGTTGGGGGCCGACGAGTTGCTCCTGCTGGTGGAGGCGGCCGGGTTGGCGCCCTCGCTGCACAACAGCCAGCCGTGGCGGTTCCGGCCGCTGCCGGACGGCCCTGGCGTGCTGGTGTACGCGGACCGGGACCGGGCGGTGCCACTGGCCGACCCGGACGGGCGGGCGCTGATGGTGTCGGTCGGTGCCGCGCTGTTCAACCTGCGGGTCGCGGCCGCCCGGCTCGGCCGGCCTGTATGGGAGTCGCGGCTGATGCCGGGCGGCGGACCGGTCGCCGAGGTGCGGTTCGGCGAGCGCGGCGAGCCGTACGGCATCGGGGAGTTGGCGGCGGCGATCGGGCAACGGCACTCCAGCCGTGAGCCGTTCGCGAACCGCGACGTGCCGGAGGCGGTGATCGCGGAGCTGATCGCGGCGGCCGAGGCGGAGGGTGCCACGCTGGAGGCGCTGGAGGAAGCCGGGGCCCGCCGGGTGCTGGCGCTGACCGCCGAGGCCGAGGCGCGGATCGCCGCGGACGCCGCCCGCCGGGCCGAGACGGGGAGTTGGCTGCGCGGCGAGAGTGCCGCCGACGGCATCCCGGCCGCCGCACTCGGACCGCAGGACCACGAAGCCCACGTCCCGATGCGGGACTTCACCGGCCGCGGCCCCGTCCAGGCCCGGCGCTTCGAAGCCCTCCCGCAGGTGCTGACCGTCACCACCCACGGCGACACCGCCGCGGACTGGCTGCGCGCCGGCCAGGCCATGGAACGCGTCTGGCTGCTCGCCACCGCGCGCGGCCTGCGGCTCTCGGTCCTGCACCAGGCCGTCGAACTCCCCGACACCCGTTGGCGCCTGCGCGACCCCGAACACGGCGTCGGCACCGTCCAGCTGGTCCTGCGCATCGGCTACGGCCCGCCGGGCACCGCCACCCCGCGCCGCCCCGTCACCGACCTGCTCGGCTAACAGGCGAGCCGACCGGCCGGAGCGCCGGCGGTCGGTCGTGGCCTCCGGACGGCAGCGGGTGACACGAAAGAGTGAAGGCGGGCGCGACCCGAGGGTCGCGCCCGCCTTCACGCGGTGCGGGTGACGGTCCGTCAGCCGGCCTTGACCTCGCCGGTGAGCTGGGGGAGGACGGTGAACAGGTCGCCGACGACGCCGTAGTCGACCAGGTCGAAGATCGGGGCCTCGGGGTCCT